>JBKJMA010000141.1:0-25565 GCA_046596505.1 Sphingomicrobium sp. | reverse complement strand
TGACTGCTGCGTATGAGGCCGCGCGCGCGGCAGTCGCGAATCTGATCGGTGGGCAGGCCAGCGAACTCGTCTTCACCCGCGGCGCGACCGAGGCGATCAACCTCGTCGCGCGCGTGCTTCCCAAAGACGGCCGCGACCGCGTTTTGCTTTCGGCGCTCGAACATCACAGCAATATCGTCCCGTGGCAGCTCGCCGGCTACAAAATCGACGTCTGCCCGCTGACCGATGACGGGCAGATCGACCTCGACGCGGCGGAAAGGCTCGTCACCGACCGCACCCGCGTCGTCAGTTTCGCGCATGTTTCGAACGTGCTCGGCTCGATCCTCGACGCCCGCCGCGCCGCCGACATCGCGCATGCCAAGGGCGCGCTGCTGCTGCTCGATGGCTGCCAGTCGGCGCCGCGCCTGACGGTCGACGTCGCCGCGCTCGACTGCGACTTCTACGCGGTGTCGGGCCACAAGCTCTATGGCCCGACCGGCATCGGCGCACTGTACGGCCGCGCTGCGCTGCTCGAGAGCATGGCGCCGTGGCAGGGCGGCGGGTCGATGATCGACCGCGTCACGTTCGAGGGCACGACCTACGCGCCGCCGCCGGGGCGGTTCGAGGCGGGCACGCCGCACATCATTGGCGCGATCGGGCTCCACGCGGCGATCGACTGGACCCTCGGCATCGGGCTTGCCGCGATCCACGCGCATGAGGGAGCGCTGACCCGCTCGGCGCGCGAGGCGCTTCGCCAGATCAACAGCGTCCGCCTGTTCGGCCCCGACGATAGCGCGGGGATTGTCAGTTTCGTCTATGAGGGAGTGCATCCGCACGATGTCGCCACCATCCTCGACGATGTCGGTGTGGCGATCCGCGCCGGGCATCACTGCGCGCAGCCGCTGATGGAGGTGCTCGGCGTTCCCGCCACCGCCCGCGCAAGCTTTGCGGCGCACAGCGGGGCGGACGATGTCGCGGCGCTGGTTGAGGGCCTCGGCCGGGTGAAACGGATTTTCGGATGATGGACGAACCACGCATGATCGAGGTTGAACAGGTCGACGCAATCGAGCCTCCGGCGCGCGCCCGCGTGACCCCCGAGTTCGAGCGCAAGCGCGATTATCTCAGCGGGTTCCTCGCCGAGGAGAAACCGCCGGTCGAACTCGGCGGGGCGGGCGGTTCGTTGCAGGAGGCGGTGATCGAGGCGCTCAAGACGATCTACGATCCCGAGATCCCGGTCGATATCTACGAGCTCGGGCTGATCTACGATGTCGCGGCGAGCGAGGATGGCGATGTCGTCGTCACCATGACGCTGACCACGCCCAACTGCCCGGTCGCCGAATCGATGCCGGGCGAGGTCGAGATGCGTGTCTTGTCCGTCCCCGGGGTGCGCGATGCCGAGGTGAAACTCGTGTGGGAACCGGCGTGGGATCCGTCGAAGATGAGCGACGAAGCGCGGCTCGAATTGGGAATGCTGTAATGACCGTCGCTACCCGCCGCCCGCGCCCCGCCGCGATCACGCTCACCGCCGCCGCCGAGGCGCGCATCGCCGACCTCATGGCCAAGGCCCCCGCCGACGCGATCGGGGTCAAGCTGTCGACCCCGCGCCGGGGTTGCTCGGGCCTCGCCTACTCGGTCGATTATGTGACCGAGGCCAGCGCGTTCGACGAGCGGATCGAGACGCCGGGTGGGGTCTTCTTCGTCGACGGCGGGTCGATCCTCTACATGATCGGCAGCCGGATGGACTGGGTCGAGGACGATTTCGTCGCCGGGTTCACGTTTGAGAATCCCAACGCCAAGGGCGCCTGCGGCTGCGGCGAGAGCTTTACGGTTTGATCGCAGTCCTTGGCGAAAACGCTAAAATCCAAGCGTGAAGCGGATCGCGGCGCCGACGTCGTTGCTGGCCGCCGCAATATGCCCGGGTTGGCGGCGGACGAACAAATTGCCGCCGAGCCAGCCACTGTCGGTCACCGAGCGGCCATAAGACATCTCGGCATCGACCTCACGCCCGCTTGGCGACAGCGAGAAGCGCTCGATGGTGCGGATCGCGGTCTGGCTCACATAGTCGTACCCGGTCGGTAGCAGCGAGGCGAAGCCGCCGCTGGCGATGCGCAATGGCTGGGCAAGGCGCAGGCCGAAGCGGTCGCCCTCGCGCAGCAGCCCGTCGCGCGTCAGGTCGAGCGCATAGGCATCGCTCTGGAACCGGCCCGCGCCGAAGCTGGTGAAGCCGCGCCGCGCGGCCAGGTTCGCCGCCCATCCGCCGCCTAATGGCCGGCGCGTTTCGAGGTCGAGGAAGGTCGTCGACGATCCGCCCGCGCCAAGGCCCGCGCCCATCCTCCCGCCAAGCAACGTGTCGCGCTCCTCGAGCCGGCTGAGCCCGAACGAGAGCCAGCTTCCGCCGAGCGACTTGTCGACCGCGACCGATGACAGCCGATACGGCGCGCCGGTCGCGCTGGTCGCGATGTCCTGCCACACGCGGCCGTTCTCGGCCGACAGGGTGAGGCCGACCGATCCGAGCCGGCGGCGCAGCGCCATGCTCGCGCCGCGCGTGGCCGAGAAGCCCGAGTCACCGGCAACGTCCTTCGCGATCAGGAACGCGCCGGCGGTGGCACCCGACAAGCGGCGCTCCATCGCCTTGGCGCCGTCCGCGAACCCGAAGGCGACGGCGGTATTGCGGTCGATGCGCGCAACCGCCGAGCCGGCGATCAGCCGTGCCCGCCGCGCGTCGTTGGGGCCGATCCCGAGCTTGGCGAGTTCGAACTCGCGCTCCCGCCCAAGCCGCTGCGACACGGTCATCGCGACGCTCAACCCACCCGCCCGCGCACCAGCGACCTGGATGCGTCCGCCGAGCGCGCGCTCGAGCGGATGCGACGCTTCGGCCTGGCGCAGCGTCTTGGCGAGGTCGAGTGCATAGGCGCGCGAATAGCCGTCCAGGATGACCACGCCGAGCGGCCCCTGACCCGCCGCGTCGCCCGCGGCGGCGGGCAGGGTGCCGTTCTGGCTGGTCGATACCGCGACCTGGCTCCCGGCGAGGCTGGTGGTCCCGATCGGCTGGATCGCGCGCGCCAGGTTCAGCCGGCCGCGACCGAAGATCGTGTCCGTGCCCACCACGCCAAGGTCGTCGGCGGTCTTGAACAGGATGTCGACGATCTGCTTGCCGGTCAGGTTCGGAAACGCCTGTGCGAGCAGCGCCACCGCGCCCGAAATGGTTGGTGCCGAAAAGCTGGTTCCCGACCACAGGAACGCCGCGCCGGTGTTGTCGATCGAGCGATCGCGATAGCCGAGCGCGGTCAGGTAGAAGTCCGCCCCCGTACCGGCCTTGTTGGAGAAAGTGGAAAGCTGGCTCAAATCGGTGCCGCCGGTTCCATTATCGACCCCGATCGACCCGGCGATGATCACACTGCCCAAGAACTGCTGGGCCGGGATCAGCGCGAACGGGTCGGCATTGACCCCCAAGGGCTTGGCGCCGTCGTTGCCGGCCGAGATGACGAGTACGATCCCGGCATTGGTCGCGCGGCCCATCGCGGCGAGCAGGGTCGTTCCGGGCGCCGAGCCACCGAGGCTGAGGTTGATCACCCGCGCGCCCGCGATTCGCGCCGCGTCGATCCCTGCGGCAATAGCGTCGTCGAAGAAATTGCAGCCGCCGCCGGTGTCCGTTGTGGGGGTGGCACAGCTGCCGGGATCGTCGGCGCGCAGCGCGATGATCGTCGAATTGAACGCGACCCCTTGAATTCCGCTATCGTTCTTCGCGCCCGCGGCGATGTCGGCGACGGCCGAGCCGTGGCCGTTCTCGTCCGACACTCCGCGCGATCCGGCGACGTCGGCGCTGGCCGGGTCGATCTTGCCGGCGAATTCGGTGAGTACCGGATTGATGCCGGTATCGACAATGCCGATCTTCACCCCCTGGCCCGTCGCGCCGGCGTTGTAGGCGGCGAGCGCGTTGGCGGCGACGGCGGCGTTCGATCGCTGATATTCCGTAGTGTTGTAATTGATCGACGTCGACGTCGACGGTGGTGGAGGTGGCGGGGTAGGGGTCGGCGGAGGAGGTGCAACCGGGGCGACCGGGATCGGCGCGACACTGACGCCGCTGCCGCCGCCACAGCCTGACAAGGTCAGTAGCAGGACAAGCGCTACCCCGCACGAGCTCCAGCGTTGTTTATCCATTATAAACTCCCGCCCAAGCCGCTGAATGTAAATGGCTTTAGGACATGCGAATAGGCCGCGATTGCTTTCATTTTGCTGAAGACGCAAAACCGGCTAGGCGCGCTGGCACGATGGACCCGCGTTTCGCCCACATTACCGACTGGATCTTCGATCTCGACAATACGCTCTATCCGGCGTCGACGCGGCTGTTCGACCTGATCGACGAGCGGATGAGCGCCTACGTCCAGCGATTGCTCGATTGTGGACCCGACGAGGCGAAGCGCGTCCAGAAGGGATATTTCCGCGAGCATGGCACGACGCTGGCGGGGCTGATGACCCATCACGCCGTCGATCCGCATCACTTCCTCGACGATGTTCACGACATCGCGCTCGATCGCATTACGCCCGATCAGCGGCTTGCCGAGGCGCTGCGCCGCCTGCCCGGGCGGCGGTTCGTATTCACCAACGGCAATGCAAGTTATGCGGAGCGGGTGCTGACCGCGATCGGCATCGGCGAGGATTTTCACGGACTGGTCGACATCCATGCCTGCGATTACCGGCCCAAGCCCGACGCTCACGGCTACGCGCTGATCGTCGAGCGGTTCGGGATTGATCCGTCGAAAGCGGTGCTGGTCGAGGACATGGCCAAAAATCTGAAACCGGCCAAGGCGCTCGGCATGACCACGGTGTGGGTCGACAATGGCTCGGACCACGGCAGTCACCTGCACGATCCCGACGCGATCGACCTGACCATCACCGACGTCGCCGACTGGCTGACCGAACTATTGGAGCAAGCCCATGTCGACTGACCTGCACGCGATCATCGACCGCGCCTGGGACGAGCGCGACACGTTGTCGCCGGAAACGCGCGGCGAGGTTCGTGACGCGGTCGAGGAGGCGCTGCGCCTGCTCGATGCGGGCGAGGCGCGGATCGCGACGCGCGAGGCGGTCGGACAATGGACCGTCCACCAGTGGCTCAAGAAAGCGGTGCTGCTGTCGTTCCGGCTATACCCGATGGAAGCGATCCCCGGCGGCCCCGGCGGCGCGCCGTGGTGGGACAAGGTGCCAAGCAAGTTCGACGGCTGGAGCGGCGCCGATTTTACCGCTGCGGGCTTCCGCGCGGTGCCCGGCTGCATCGTCCGCCGGGGGGCCTATATCGCGGCCGGCGCGGTGCTGATGCCAAGCTTCGTCAATCTGGGCGCTTACGTCGGTGAAGGTAGCATGATCGACACGTGGGCGACCGTCGGAAGCTGCGCCCAGATCGGCCGCAACGTCCATATCTCGGGCGGGACCGGGATCGGTGGGGTGCTCGAACCGTTGCAGGCCGGGCCGGTGATCATCGAGGATAATTGCTTCATCGGCGCCCGCTCGGAAGTCGCGGAGGGGGTGGTGGTCGAAGAAGGTGCGGTCATTTCGATGGGCGTGTTCCTCGGCGCATCGACCAAGATCGTCGACCGCGCGACGGGTGAAGTCATCTACGGCCGGGTCCCCGCCTATTCGGTGGTCGTCCCCGGCACGCTGCCGAGCGCCAACGGCGGGCCGAGCCTCGCCTGCGCGGTCATCGTCAAGCGCGTCGACGAGAAGACCCGCAGCAAGACCAGCATCAACGAGCTGCTGCGCGACTGACCGTCGGTGCGAGCGCAGCGAGGCGGTCCGGCCGGGTTGCTTCGTCGCCTTTCACCGCCCCCCACATCGTCGTCACGGAACGCGATCTGGCGACGGAACAGGGGCAAAAAAAGGGGAGGGCCGAAACCCTCCCCTTGGCATTCGTTCGTCGTCGCCGATCAATATTTGATCTTCACCTTGGCGTACCAGAAGCCGCCATTAATCCCGAACGGCCCGCCGCTGCGCGGGTAGATCTGGCCGTCGGAGAGGCTGTTGGTGATCGTGTAGATGGGGTTGTCGGGCGATGCCTTGATCTTGTCGGGGTAGGTGTTGAAGATGTTCGTCGCGCCGAGCGTCAAGGTGAAGCGGCGAGCAAAGGTGTAGCTGACGTCGAGGTCGGTGGTGAATTTCGACCCGAACCGCTGCCCGGCGATGACCTTGCCCGTACCATCGCGGAACGGATAATCCTCGGCGTCGACCCATGAGCTGTAGTAGTTTTCGCGGGCGTTGATGGCCAGCGGCCCCTTGACCCAACCAGCGGACAGGGTTGCCCGATGATGTGGCGCGAGCCCGCCGATATCGATGATCTGCGAATCGCTGATCGTGCCGTCGGTCTTGGTCACCTTGCTCTTATTATAGTTGTAGGCGAGCGTGAGATTGAGATTGCCGTCGACGAAGCCGGTGCGGTACGTCCCGACGAAATCGATACCCTTGGTCGAGGTGTCGAATGAGTTGGTGAAATACTGAACCGCACCGCCAACGCCGACCGATGCCAGTTCGGGCAGCGTGTTGATGTTGGCCTGAGTCACGGTGTAGTTTTGCGAGATGAAGATGCGGTTTTTCACGTCGATCTTGTAAGCGTCGATCGTCACCGTCAGCCCGCTCGCGGGCTTCAGGACAACACCGGCACCATAATTCTTCGACTTCTCCGGGCGGAGCGGCTTGGCGCCATAAAATTGAGCGATGGTGCTCGTCACCGGGAAGGTCCCGATCTGCAGCGAGTTGCCCTGGAAGAAGGTGGTCGAGAGGACCTGCGTGTTATTTTGGCCGGGCGACGGGGCATGGAAGCCGGTCCCGATCGTGCCGCGGATCGAGATTGCGTCGTTCAACTTGTAGATCGAGTTGACCTTGTAAACGAATGCGCTGCCGGACGACTTGTAATTCTCGTAACGACCGGCGACGCCGACGCTCCACGCCTTGGTGATGTCGGCTTCGATATCGCCATAGACGCCATAGCTCCTCTCGGAGTGAGTGCCGGCATAGGTCGGGCTGGTGCCGCCATAGCCGCTCGCCGCCGGGCTTTCGGCGCGAGTGCAAACGGATCCTGCGACGGTGCAGTTGGCGCTGGTTCCGACCAGGGCGTATACGCCAGGCGAGGTCTGCGAGTAGAGTGGGTGCGGCGCGGCATAGGGACCGGCGCCATAGCTCTGCGGATCGCCCGGAGTCGCGGTGAACGTCTCCTTGCGATACTCGGCGCCCCCGGAAATGGTCACCGGGCTGGCGAGGCCGGCCTCGACTTCGTAGCTCAGGTCGAGGTTGGCATCGAATTCCTTCTGGATCTGCTTGCCGAACTTGAAGCTGGTCTGCGAGGCAGCGCCGTAGGACGGGCTGAACGAGCTATACATCGACAGGTCGAGGGTGTTCTTGCTGAGCGAGGTCGACAGATCGTAGCGGAATGCGCCAGCGCTGCCCTTGTAACCGACAGTGCCATATTCCTGCTTGCTGTTGCCGACAAAGCGCGGCGTGAAGCCGGCCGGGTAGATTGAGCTCAGGAAGAACGTATTACCGTCCTGGACGTACCCGCCAGCCGCGCAGGTTGCGCTGCCCGTTGGGCACGGCGTGTTATAATAAGGGTGCTGGAAGAAGGAGCGACCGCCAAGATTGCCGGTCGACGTCGTGGTCCCGTCGAACCGCGTGAACGGCCGCGAGCCGAGCAGCGAGGAGCGGAAGTTGAAGCTCTCGTCGACGTGGTTCTTGGCGAAGTTGGCGAACAGGTAGATTTTGCTGTCGGGGGTGACGTTGACCGCCGAGTTGAGCAGGAACTTGAAGCCATGGCTTGGCGACGAGCCCCAGATCTGGGCGGGCAGCGGATAATTCGGAAGCTGGCTGGCGAGCGTGGGGTTCTCGGCGGCAAAGGCGACGGCCGTCGGACGGGTCGCGCCGCGGCTGCTCTGACCGTCATGGTCATATTCGCCGGCCAGGTTGATGAAGCCCCAGTCGCCCTTGACCCCGGCATCGCCCGAAATCTGGTAGCTCTTGCCGTCCTGGTGGTCGAAATTCTGGCCGTAGCGGCCTTCAAGTTCGATCCCGGCATCGTCGCGTAGCCCATAGTTGAGCACGCCCGCAATCGCGTCCGAGCCATATTGCGCCGTGGCGCCGTCACGAAGGACCTGAAGGCTCTTGATGCCGATCGACGGGATCGACGACATGTCCGACCCCTGCGAGCCGAACGACAAACCGGTGTCACCGCCGGCATAGACCTGGACCAGCGCCGAACGGTTGAAGCGCTTGCCATTGAGCTGGACCAGCACTTCGTCCGACGGCAGGCCGCGCAGCGACGGCGCGCGCACCAGGCTCGACGCATCGGCGATCGAGTTCGTGCTGGAGAAGAAGGACGGAATGATATTCTTGAGCGAATCAAGGATATTGCCGGTCGGCTGCGACTTCAACTCGGCCGCGCTGATGACGTCGATCGGCGACGCCGAATTCGTCACCGTGCGATCGGTCCGACGCGTGCCCAGCACGATGATTTCCTCACCGGCCGCCTTGGTTTCGGCGACCTGCGTCGGAACGGCGGCTGTGGCGGTTCCTTGCGCCAGAGCTGCTCCAGGAATGGCGATCAAACCGATCAAGGCGGTCGACGAAAGAATGGCGGCGCGGAGCCCGTGCGAATGCTTGTGCATGAAAAATTCCCCCAACGCCTCCCCGGCGTCGCTACCCCGCATGTGGAGATTTGCGCCATCCGGTCAAGGTCGCGGCATCATTCACCGACCGTTTGTTGCGCAGGCGTTGCATTTTTGCACTCGGCTGCACAAACTGCGCCGATGCTCTCTCATCGCCTGGCCGACGAAGCCGATCTCGAAGCATTGCGCGCGCTGATGGCGTTGGCGATCGAGGTCAACCAGCGCCCCTACCTCTCGCCCGCCGAGCTCGCCGTCAGCGGCACGACGATGGGCCTCGATACGCAGCTCATCGCCGATCGCACTTACTTTGTTATCGAGGACGAGGGTGAAATCGTCGGCTGCGGCGGGTGGAGCTTTCGCGCGACAACCCATGGCGGCGACCAGAGCCAGGTCGCACGCGACGCGGCCCCGCTCGATCCGACGCGCGACGCAGCGCGCATCCGCGCCATGTACACCCATCCGGACCACGTCCGCCGCGGGATCGGGCGGCTCATCCTCGACCTTGGCGAGACGGCGGCACGCGACGCCGGCTTTGCCAGGGCCATGATGGTCGCCACCCTGTCGGGCGAGCCGCTCTATCGCGCCGCCGGCTATGAAGAGGTCGAGCGCATCACCTCGGAGCCGGTTGGCGACGTCCGCGTGCCGTTGATCGTGATGCACAAGCGGCTTCGTTGAAACCGGGATGGCGCTTCATCGCGCGGCCTGCTGCCCTCGTCGAAAGTCGCCAGTCGGCGGAGGCCGCCGCCTAGAACCGCGCCATCGCCCCGCCACAGATTCGCCAGCCCATGCCGTTGACGAAGCGCGCTTCGTCGGAGGCCAGGAACAGCGCCGGGCCGGCAACGTCCGCGGGTTCGCCGATATAGCCGACCGGGGCCTTGCCTTCCCAGTAAGCGCGGAACTCGGGATCGTCCATGAACGGGCGGCTCATGCCGGTCCAGATCGCGCTTGGCTGCAAGTAGTTCGCGGTGATCCCGAACGGCCCCAGATCGACCGCGAGTGACTTGGTGAATCCGGCGACGGCATGTTTGGACGCACCGTAGGCGCACAGCGACGGGCCGCCGAAGTCGCTCATGATCGAGCCCAGGTTGATGATCCGGCCCCATTTCTTGTCGCGCATCGCGGGCGCGACGGCGCGGGCCAGGCGAAACGGCGCGGTGACATTGACGGCGAAGGTCCGCGCCCAGCTTTCGTCCGACTGGTCGAACACCGATCCGGGAAGACAGATGCCGGCATTGTTGACCAGGATGTCGATACCCCCCCACGGCTCGGCGGCGCGCAACAGGTCGCCCGGCGCATCGACGGCGGTCACATCGGCATGCACCGTACGCAGCATGTCCGTCTCGGGCAGTTCGCGATCCAGCGGTGATCCCTCGACATCGACCGCGATCACGCGCGCGCCCTCGGCGACAAAACGCTGCACGATCGCCAGCCCGATCCCGCTCGCCGCGCCGGTGACCAGCGCAACGCGGTTGGCGAGCACCGCGCTCACGTGGTGGAGACCCGCATCCCGGCCTCGGCATTTGCATGGCCCGGCAGCCTCAACTGCGAATCGAGCCACGGCCCGGCGACATTCTGCGAGGCGCCGGTGCGGCGCTCGCCGGTCAGATTGCGACCGATCATGCGATCTTCCCTTCAGTCATGGTGTCGGCGTTGGTGACATGCGGCGAAGTCACAATCAATCATGTCTGTCTTTTTATTCGCGGGTTCGCTGGCCGCTGTTGCGGTAGCGGCGCGTCGTTGGGCGCCCGGGTATCGGTCGGGGCGCAGACTAACATAGTTGCGGGAGGGCGGCCGGGCTTCTGTCAGGCGAGCATGTAGCCAACATCGGAAGCGGCCGTTGGATAGGCGAACATCGTGTCGATCAGGGCTTCAGCGGTCAGTTCGCTTCTTATGGCCAATGCGAACAGGTTTACCACCTCCTCCGCGCTTGGGCCGACGATATGCGCCCCGAGGATCACGCCGGTGTCCTCTTCTATGACGACTTTATAGCCGTAGATCGGTTCGTTGAGACGACGGGCGGTAAACCACGTGGGGACGGAGGCTGCGTTCACTCGGAACCGAAGGCCTTTGGCATCGGCGTCGGCTTCGCTCAGTCCGACCGCTGCGATTGGCGGCACGGTGAAGACAACGCTCGGCACCCCGCGATAGTCGGGCCGCGCGTTTGCTCCGTCGAGCATGTTCGCTGTGACGACCTTTGCGTCGTGGCTCGACACGGGCGTCAGCGGCGGCCCAACTCCGGCGGCGTCACCCGCAGCGTAGACACGGGGGTTCGACACGCTTTGCAGGCCAGGGGTCAATCTGAGCTTGCCATGATCAACGGCCACGTCACCTGCCGCGAGGTTGAGTGAGGCAAGCTCGGGAACGCGCCCTGCTGCGTGAATTACGAGATCGGCAGCGACCGCGATGTGCTGTCCATTCGGGGAGGTCGCGCGAACCATCAGGCCTTCTTCGGTGTGGCTGACGCTGTCGGCAGTGAAACTGGTGTGAACAGTTATCCCGAGCGTATCGAACGACGGCATGAGCCAGCCGACCACATTTTCGTCGAATTGAGGCAGCAGGCGCGCACCGCGCTGCAAGATCGTGACCTGCGCTCCTGCCCTTGCCGCAAGGTGAGAAAACTCCGCAGCGATATAGCCGCCGCCGATCAGGACGATGCGGCGCGGGAGCGTTTCAAGTTCAAGAAACTGATCGCTGGTCGAGACTAGCTCTTCTCCGGCAATGTTGAGCGGCATGGGGCTGGCGCCGGTGGCGATGAGGATATGCCGCCCGACAAGCTCGCGTCCGTCGACTTCGATCCGGTCGGGGGCGACGAAGCGAGCGAGGCCCTGATGGGCGTCCACCCCGAGATCGGAATAATGTCGGGCCTGTTTGTCTGGGATCGGGTCGGTGAAGCTTCGCTTGAATGCCATCAAGGTTGGCCAGTCGATGCGCACGTCACCATCGACGCCGTGAGACTTCATTCGACGCGCGGCATCGATGGCCTCTTCGCCGCTGACGAGCAGCTTCTTCGGATCGCATCCTCGCAGCGCACAGGTTCCGCCAAACGGCCGATGATCAATCACCGCGACTCGCCAGCCCCTTTTGCGGACACGAGCAATCGCCACTTGGGCGGCGGTGCCCGAGCCGATCACGATCAGGTCGTAAGGTTCAGTCATGATTGGCCTCTCCATAAAGCTCAGATCAGCAGCAGGCCGCACCCGAACTATCGGCTTGTATCGGTGGGCACGGCACACTTCCGTAGGAGCAGAATACGCAGCAGTGGCCCTGTTTAGGTCGAAGCAGAACGCCGCAGCCAGTGCAGTCATAGAAAAACTGGCAGGCGTCGGTCGGCATGGTTTCGACCGCCGAGTGCCCGCACGTTGGGCACGTTATGGTCGATTGAAGAATTGCGGCTCCATTAGACATAGAGATACCCCGCAACCAGCAGCACAATGCCGATGATCAGGCCGACGAGCGTGAGCGCCCGCACTGCCGGTGGCGTGCACACCCCATTTGGCCCACATCTCGCCGCGTGCTGTTGTTGACGCCACAGGAAGAAAGCGCCTGCGCCAAGAGCGAGCGCAGCCAGCACCAGAAGAACGGCACGATTTGGCTCGGCGACGGATGCGATCCCTCCCAGCCAAGCTGTGCCGAGGCCCAGGCTGATCAGCAACAGCGGAAGGGCGCAGCAGGCCGCGACACCAAACGCGGCAGCGAGACCGGCCACGGTTAGAAGTCCGGTCGCGAAAGCCTTGGGCGGCGGCGATGGCGAACTGTCTTCCACGGATAAAACTTCGGTCATCGACAAATCCCTATGATTGATCGAGAGCTTCTTACGGTCTGTAGTAACTACAGACTCAAGCATTTTTTTCGAAAGTAAATCGATGCCGTCGCCGTCCTTCACTATCGGCCAGTTGTCCAAGCGCACCCGAGCGAACATCGAAACCATTCGCTATTATGAGCGGATCGGACTGCTACCGGTGGCACTCCGGCAAGGCCGCTACCGTTCGTACGACGGCACTGATGTCTCGCGACTCGGATTTGTCCGCAGAGCGCGCGAGCTTGGCTTCTCGATCAAGGAAGTGCGCGCATTACTCGACCTCGCCGCAGGGGGGCACCAAAGTTGCGCCGAAGCCCGCGACCTTGCCGCCATCCACCTGCTCGACGTGCGATCACGCATTGCCGATCTTCGTCGCATGGAGCGCACCTTGGCGACGACCGTTCGAGCTTGCGATAGGGGAGACGACGCCGGTTGCCCGCTCATCGAGACGCTGGAGGGCAAACTGAAGGCTGAAACGCGCTAACGTCCGCTTCCCACCGCTAACGGCCATCACCACGCTCATCACGCGGCCTGCTCCCCTACTTCGCTTCGGCCAGGTCCTTCGCCGCTTCGGCGCTCGTCCAGTCGCGGTCGCCGACAAAGCGCCACACTTCGCGGCCCTCGCTGTCGTACAGCAAGGTCGTCGGCAGGATCGGCGCGCCGGCCTTGTCGGTCATCGCCATCTCGGCGTCCTGATAGGTTTTGAGCGTCGTGATGCCGTGATCGGCGAGGAACGCCGCGACCGACGCGAGCGGCGCCATGTCCTGCGACAGCGCGACGATCTCGGGCGCGCCTTTCGTGGCGGCCAGCCGGTCGAGCGTCGGCAATTCCTTGACGCACGGCACGCACCAGCTCGCCCACAGGTTGACCAGCAGCGGCGCGCCCTTGAATTCGCTCAGCGCGGTGTCCTCGCCGTCGCCGTCCTTGATGACGATGTCGGGCGCGGGTTTCCCGGCGTGGCTGCGGTCGAGGCCCTTCTTGGGTCCCAGCTCGGCAACAGGTGCGGTGTCTTGCCGCTCCGGCGGCTTTTGCCTATCGCAGCCGCCGAGCAGCACGAGCCCCATCAGGAGCATGACGATCAGTCGCACGAGCAACTCCAATAGCATGTGGGGCGGGCGCTTTGCGGGCGGCCCGACCGCGGTGATGCGCGAGATAAATGCCTCGATCGCAACCGACAAGCGATTGTGGCGCGAGGATATCGCCGCAAGCCGCGCGCATGCCGCGATGCTGGGGCAACAGGGCATCCTGACCAGCGATGACGCCGCCGCGATCGATAGCGGGCTGCAACAGGTCGCCGCCGAGATCGCCGACGGCAAGCTGGTCGAGGACCCCGCGCTCGAAGATATTCACATGCACGTCGAGCATCGGCTGGGCGAGCTGATCGGTCCCGCCGCCGGGCGGCTCCATACCGCGCGGTCGCGCAACGACCAGGTCGCGACCGACTTCAAGCTGTGGGTGCGCGGCGCGATCGACGAGGCGCTGGCCGGGATCGACGCGCTCGAGGCTGCGTTGCTGGCCCGCGCGGAACAACATGCCGCGACGGTCATGCCGGGCTTTACCCACCTCCAGTCGGGCCAGCCGGTCACGCTTGGCCACCATCTGATGGCGTATCGCGAAATGCTGGTGCGCGATCGCAGCCGGTTCGTCGATGCGCGGGCGCGGATGAACGAGTGTCCGCTGGGCAGTGCGGCGTTGGCGGGCACCGGCTTTCCGATCGACCGCGCTGCGACCGCACTGGCGCTGGGCTTCGACCGGCCGACCGCGAACAGCTTGGACGCCGTCTCGGACCGCGATTTCGCCGTCGATTACCTTCATTCCGCGGCTTTAGCAGCAGTGCATTGTTCACGGCTGGCGGAGGAAATCATCCTGTGGGCGTCGCAGCCGTTCGGCTTCGTCAGGCTGCCCGATGCCTGGTCGACCGGCTCGTCGATCATGCCGAACAAGCGTAATCCCGACGCCGCCGAGCTGGTTCGCGGCCACTCGGCGCGGATCATCGGCGACCTGGTCGGAATGCTCGTATTGTTGAAGGGCCTCCCCCTAGCCTACGCAAAAGACTTGCAGGACGACAAGCCGGTGGTGTTCGATGCGCACGACCTGCTGTCGCTGAGCCTGGCGGCAATGGCGGGAATGATCTCCGACCTCGAGTTCGTGCCGGAGAAGATGCGGACCGCCGCTGCCGCCGGCCACGCCACCGCGACCGACCTCGCCGACTGGCTGGTACGCGAAGCGGACGTGCCGTTCCGCGAGGCGCATCACATTGCCGGTCGCGCCGTCGCCGCCGCCGAGGCCGCCGGCAAGCCACTCGACGACTTGACCCTAGCCGAAGTGCAGGCGGTCGATCCGCGCATCACGCACGACGCGCTGCCCTGCCTGGCGGTGGAATCATCGGTCGCCTCGCGAACCTCGGCTGGCGGGACCGCGCCGGTCCGGGTACATGAGGCGATCGGCGCGGCGCGGAGCAAATGATGAAGCTTATCCTCCTGATCGGTGCCGTTTTGCTCGTTGCCGGCTGCGGTAAGGTCGCCGAACTCGAACCCGCGCCGGGTCAGCGCCTCCCTGTGAGGCCGGCAACGGCGGCCACGACCCCGACGGCCGAAGACTTGCTCCGTCCCCGCACCGACGCCGCACCGCAGCGGGTCGACGAGCTGACGCGCCGCTCGGCTCCGCGCAGGGCCGACCGGTTTGACCTTCCCCCACCCGATGGCGGCGCCCCGACGCTTCCGGCGGGCGCAACGCCGCCGCTTACTCCAACCGAGCAGGTCACGACCCCCAAATGACCAGGTTCCGTCCCGTCAGAAAGGCCGTCTTTCCCGTCGCCGGCCTCGGCACCCGCCTGCTCCCCGCGACCAAGACGATGCCCAAGGAAATGCTGACCGTCGTCGACCGCCCGCTGATCCAATATGCTGTCGACGAAGCGCGCGAGGCAGGGATCGAGCAGTTGATCTTCGTTACCGGCCGCGGGAAGTCCAGCCTCGTCGACTATTTCGACCTGGGGTTCGAGCTCGAAGCGACGATGGAGAAAGCCGGCAAGAGCCGCGCCGCGCTCGACAGCTCGCGCACCACCCCGGGCGAGTTGATCTCGGTCCGCCAGCAGCAACCGCTCGGCCTGGGTCATGCGGTATGGTGTGCCCGCCACATCGTCGGTGACGAACCGTTCGCGGTGATCCTGCCCGACGATCTGATGGTTGGCGGCGCCCTCCGCCAAATGGTCGAGGCGTATAATGAGGTCGGGGGAAACATCGTCTGCGCCGAGGAAGTCGCGCCGCAGAAGACTGCCAGCTACGGCATCGTCACCCCGGGTGAGACGCGCGGAAACCTTACCGAGGTGAGGGGATTGGTGGAAAAGCCCGCTCCCGAAGTTGCGCCGTCGCGCCTCGCGATCATCGGCCGCTACATCCTCCAGCCCCAGGTGATGGACATCCTCGACGCGAAGGAAACCGGCGCGGGAGGCGAAATTCAGCTGACCGATGCAATGGCCAAGCTGATCGGCAAGCAACCGTTTCACGCGTTAAAGGTCGATGCGGTGCGCCATGACTGCGGCGACAAGGCGGGGTTCGTGCTCGCCAACCTGGCGATCGCGATGGACCGCGAGGACCTCGCTCCGCGCATCCGGGAATATATGGCGGGGCGGTAAGGATCTCGCCCCTTCCCCCGATGCGGGAAGGGGTTAAGTGTTGTGCACCGACCCTGCCAACCGTGTTCGCTCGCTCTCGCTTTCAGCCAGCGCGGCGCGCATGTCGCCGAGTTGGATCGCCCGCGTCACCACTCGCGCGTCGAGCGCCGCATTGTCGGCGCGCAGCTCCTTCAGTGCTCGCGCGCGGGTCAGCAGGCGGGCGATGCGCGCCAGCAGAATTTCATGATGGAACGGCTTGACGACGACATCGTCCGCGCCCGCTTCGAGCGCGCGGACCGTGCCGGTGCGGTCGCTCCGCGCGCTGATCAGGATCACGGGGAGGTCGCGCATCCCGCTATCGTCGCGGATCAGGCGCGTCAGTTCGATCCCGCTCATCAGTGGCATCGACAGTTCGGCGAGGACGAGATCGACCGGAAAACGGTGAAGCTCGGCGACGGCTGATTGCGCGCTTTCGGCCGCGGCGACGCGATAACCTGCCTCACCCAGCCGCCGTGTGAGCACGCCCATTGCACTGCGCCCCGGCTCGACGAGCAGGATGCGTGGCGTGTCGAAGCGCGAATTCGGGATCGGAGGCGGCACGGTCGAAGCCATCCCGCCGCGATAAACGCAAATGGTTAAGGCAGAATTAGAGTTACCGCCATTTTCGCAGGAGCGCGGGCGTCATGCCTCCAATTCGACATCCCAGTAGAGATAATCGCGCCAGCTCTGGTGGAGATAGTTGGGCGGGAAGCTCTTGCCATGGTCCTGCAGCTGCCAGCTGGTCGGGCGGATCGGCTCGCGATGGATCGGCATCTGCGCCTGGCGCGGAGTGCGGCCGCCTTTCTTGAGGTTGCATGGCGCGCAGGCGGTCGCGACATTTTCCCACGTCGTGCGGCCGCCCTGGGCGCGGGGGAGGACATGATCGAAGGTCAGCTCGCGGTGGCTCCCGCAATAGACGCAGCGGAAGCGGTCGCGGAGGAACAGGTTGAACCGGGTGAAAGCGGGATGTTCGTTGGGCCGGACGAACTGGCGCAGCGCGATGACCGAGGGTAGCTTGACCGCCCGCGTCGGCGAATGCACCTCGCGGTCATAGAGGGCGACCACGTCGACCCGTTCGAGGAACATCGCCTTCACCGCAGTCTGCCACGGCCACAGGCTGAGCGGATAATAGCTCAGCGGGGTATAATCGGCGTTGAGCACAAGTGCCGGACAACTGTCCGGATGGCGCAGGAGGTCGGTGTGGTACACGAGTGCACAGAGCCTTTCGTCCGGTTGACCCGAACATCGCTCCCCGGCCCCGTCGCACGCAAGGAGGAGAGGGCGTTCGAGCCCGCTTCCCTTGTGACGCGCCGGATGCCAAGCCAGCGTGACACGGTCATGACAGCACGCGCGATGATTCCTCGTCAAGTAATTCCTCTCGGGACGAGAGAGGAGGAATGACGACCAGCCGGTTTGCACCGTCTCCGACCGGGCTGCTTCACCTTGGCCACGCTTTTTCGGCGGTGCTTGCGCGGGCGAGGGGAGATCGGTTCCTGCTCCGGATCGAGGATCTCGATCCTGGTCGCAGTCGTCCCGAATTTGTCGCCGCGATCAACGAGGATTTCGCGTGGCTGGGCGTTGCGCCCGATGCCGTGCCTTTGGTCCAGTCGCGACGAACTGATCACTATGCCGCCGCGCTGGGCGAGTTGCACGGGCAGGGTCTGGTCTATCCCTGCTTTTGCACCCGGGCCGATATTGCCGCCGCCCTGAGCGCGCCACATGGTGCGTCGGTGCATTATCCCGGCACCTGTCGCGGCCTTGCCGATGATCCGGAGCGTCGCGCGGCTGGCCCGTACAGCTGGCGGCTGGATGCTGCCAGGGCGATCGGGCGCACCGGCCTGCCGAGCTGGCGCGAGGAGGATGGAACCGTCTTCACCGCCGCCGCCGCCGATTTCGACGACGTCATTCTCGCTCGCAAGGACGCGCCGGCCGCCTACCACCTTGCCTGCATCGTCGACGATGCGGCGTCGTGGGTGACGCTGGTCGTGCGCGGCGCCGACTTGCGCGCGTCGACCCCGGTCCAGCGAGTATTGCAGCTGCTCCTCGGCCTGCCCCAGCCGACCTACCTCCACCACCGCCTCGTCACCCACTCCGATGGCGGCCGCCTCGCCAAACGGGACCGCGCGCCAACCCTTGCCGCAATGCGGGCGGACGGCGTCGACGGCGCCGCCCTCGCTCGCGACCTGCTTTCCGGGCGACTGCCCCTAGGATTCTCCTGGTCGAACGCCTAGATAGGAGGCCATGAACATCTTGCTCATCCTGCTCCTCGTCTCCGCCAGGGGTGCGTCCGCCTATGTCCTCGTGCGCGGCGTCATCGCGATGGCCTCGGGAAAAGACAGTGGCGGCGCGAAGCAGCAGGAATGGATGCGCAAACGCGTGCTCTATCAGGGCATCGCCATCGCCATCGTCGCAGTGATCCTGATGCTGTCCGGGGCGCGGGGCCACTAGGCTGGTCAAGCTCAACAAGATCTACACCCGCACCGGTGACGAAGGTACTTCGGGGCTGGTCGACGGGTCGCGCGTGTCGAAGGCAAGCGCGCGGATGGTCGCGATTGGCGACGTCGACGAGGCGAACAGCGCGCTTGGGCTCGCCATTGCCCACCTTGGCGATCACCCGCTGACACCGTCGCTATTGCGCATCCAGAACGAGATGTTCGACCTCGGCGCCGATATCGCGACCCCGGTAACCGATATCGCTGACCCCGAATGGGCCTTGCGGATCGTGCCCGATCAGGTCGCCCGCCTTGAGCGCGAGATCGATGCGATGAATGAACCGCTCGGGCCGCTGACCAGCTTCATCCTGCCCGGCGGATCGCTGGGAGTCGCCGCCCTCCACCTCGCCCGAGCGATCGTCCGGCGAGCCGAGCGGGCAACTGTCGCCCTGGCGGCCGAGGAGCGCATCAATTCGCCCGCGCTGACGTATCTCAATCGTCTGTCGGACCATTTGTTTGTCTCCGCGCGTTCGGTTGCGGCAGGTGAAGAAGGCGATGTGCTGTGGCGACCCGGAGCGACCCGCGAGAACTAGATAATCTGGGACAGCGCCTCGCGGCGACCCGGAGGCTGACACTTGACCTCGCCGCCCCGCTGTCGGACGCCGACGCGACGATTCAGCCATTCCCTGACGCGTCACCGGCCAAATGGCACCTGGCCCATACGACGTGGTTCTTCGAGACGTTCGTGCTGCGCGACTTGGGGATCGCGCCGTTCGATGAGCGGTTCGCCTATCTGTTCAACAGCTATTACGAAGGCGAAGGCGAGCGCCTTGCGCGCGATCGACGGGGGATGATCGGTCGGCCGAGCCTCGACGAGATCCGCGACTGGCGGACGCATGTCGATGAGCGGCTCGATCGGGCGTCGGCGTCGTTGTCGGACGAAGCCCGCGCGCTGGTCGAGCTTGGCATCCAGCACGAGCAACAGCACCAGGAACTATTCCTGACCGACATATTGGCGACGTTTGCCGCCAATCCGCTCGAACCTGCCTACGGCCCTCGCGAGGAAGTCCAGTTGCTTCGCTCCGCTTTACCTGACGGGTGGGATTCGCATCCGGGCGGGATCGCCATGATCGGCGCGCCGGACGAGGGTTTCGCATTCGATTGCGAGCGGCCCCGACACCGCGCGCTCGTTCACCCGCACGCCCTCGCTTCGCGGCCCGTCAGCAATTCTGAATGGGCCGAGTTTATCGCCGATGGCGGCTATACCGTCCCTACCTTGTGGCTCAGCGAAGGCTGGGACTGGGTGCGTCGTGAGGGCGTGACGGGGCCGCTCTACTGGCGCGAGGATGGGACCGAGTTCACCCTCGCCGGCAGCGTGACCCGTGACCCCTCCGCCCCGGTCACGCACGTCAGCTTCTACGAAGCTGACGCCTATGCGCGTTGGGCCGGCGCCCGGCTGCCACGCGAAGAAGAATGGGAAGTCGCCGCGCAAGGGAGCGACGCGAGCGAAGGCCAGCAGCTCGACGGTGCCGCCGGCGTGGTGCCCGACCCCAAGAACGGCCTGTTCGGCGGGGTGTGGGAATGGACCAACTCGGCTTTCCTCGCCCACCCCGGCTTCAAGCCCGCAAAGGGCACCGTCGGTGAGTATAACGGCAAGTTCATGTGCGGGCAGTTCGTCCTGAAGGGGGCGAGTTGCGCCACCCCGCGGGGCCACAGTCGCGCGAGTTATCGAAACTTCTTCCCGCCCGCCGCGCGCTGGCAGTTTACCGGGGTGCGTCTTGCTCGAGACTGATGAGTTGTCTGTCGCCCATGTGTCGGCGTTTGGCTGGGAGAAGGTTGATCCCGCCTTTCGCGATGATGTCCTGCGTGGCCTTGCCGAGCCAATTCCGTCGATCCCGGCACGTTGGCTCTACGATCGTCGAGGCTCCGAGCTGTTCGACGAAATCACCCGGCTCGCCGCCTATTATCCGACGCGAACCGAGACCGCGCTTCTCACGCGCGTCATGCCGCAAATCGTCGCGGCACTCGCCCCCGGCATGGCGGTAGTCGAGTTCGGCGCCGGTTCGGCAACCAAGACTCCGCTGTTGCTCGAAGCGATCCATCCCGCCGCTTATGTCCCGATCGACATCAGCGGGGATTATCTCCACGAAAGCGCCGGGGTGGTCGACGACGCGTTCCGCTTCCCCGTCTTCCCCGTCGTCGCCGATTTCACCAGGGAGCTGACCCTCCCCGCCGAGATCGCGTCGATGCCCAAGCTTGGCTTCTTCCCCGGCTCGACGATCGGCAATTTTGTTCCCCGCAGCGCAACCGACCTGCTGCGCCATTTCCGCGCGCTGCTCGGCACCGGCTCGCGCCTGCTGATCGGCATGGATCGGGTCAAGCCGGTCGAGCGCCTGATCGCGGCCTATGACGACCCCGAGGGCGTCACGGCGGCGTTCAACCTGAACCTCATCGAGCGGATCAACCGCGAGCTTAACGGCACGATCCCGCCAAATGCGTTCGTCCATGAAGCGCGCTGGAACGACATGCTCGGCCGCATCGAGATGCACTTGCGCGCTAACCGGGACGTGAGCTTCACCGTCGAGGGGCACCGCTTCGCCTTCGCTGAGGGCTCCTCGATCCACACCGAGAACAGCCACAAATACGGCCAGCGCGGCGCCAGACTGATGCTCCTTGCCGGCGGCTGGACCCCGGTCGCCGAATGGAGCGACCCGGCCGACGATTTCACGCTGATCCTCGCCGAGGCCCAGCCCAACCGCTTCGCGCCCTGACGCGACGACCCGAAGCGGTGAGTTGTGCCGCTTTCGCCGCCCGGCTAGGACGCGCCGATGAACATTGTCCTCTCGCTCTTTTCGATCGCCATCCTGCTGCTCAATGTGTTGTGGTGGATCATCATCGTCCAGGCGATCCTCAGCTGGTTGCTGGCCTTCAACGTGCTCAACGTCTCCTCGCCGGCGGTCCGTCAAATCTCGCTGGCACTGGAGAAATTGACAGCTCCGCTGTACCGGCCGATCCGCCGCATCCTGCCCGATTTTGGCGGGATCGACTTCTCGCCGATGGTCGTGCTGCTGCTGATCCTCGTAATCCAGAAACTGCTGGCCGGCGCGGCGATGGACATCGCTACCAGTGCGACGGTCTAAAAAGTGACTGCCCGCCTGATCGACGGCAAGGCCGCCGCAGCGACGCTTCGTGCCCGCGTCGCCGGCGTGGTCCATCGCTTTCTGGCCGCCACCGGCCGCGCGCCGGGTCTTGCGGTAGTGCTCGTCGGCGAGGATCCGGCAAGCTCGGTCTATGTCCGCGCCAAGGGCAAGGCGACGACCGAAGCCGGGATGCAAAGCTTCGAGCATAAGCTCCCGGCGGACACGAGCGAAGCGGATCTGCTCGCTCTGGTCGACCGGCTTAACGCCGATCCTGCCGTCGACGGTATCCTCGTCCAGCTTCCTCTTCCGGCGCAGATCGACACGAACAAGGTCATCACCCGGATCGACCCCGACAAGGATGTCGACGGTTTCCATCCGACCAATGCCGGTCGGCTCGCGATCGGACTGCCCGGGTTCGTCGCCTGCACGCCGCTCGGCTGCCTCAAGCTGCTCCGCGCAGAGCTCGGCGACCTCGCGGGCAAAAGCGCGGTGGTCATCGGGCGGTCGAATATCGTCGGCAAGCCGATGGCGCTGCTGCTGCTCGGCGACAGCGCGACCGTGACCGTCGCGCACAGCAGGACGAAGGATCTTGCATCGGTCGTGCGCCAGGCCGATATCGTCGTTGCCGCGGTCGGCCGGCCGGAAATGGTCAAGGGCGACTGGCTCAAGCCCGGCGCAATCGTGATCGACGTCGGTATCAACCGCGTCGACGGGCCGGAACCGGGCAAGACCCGGCTGGTCGGCGACGTCGAGTTCGCGTCCGCTGCGCGGGTTGCCGGCGCGATCACCCCGGTACCTGGTGGAGTCGGGCCGATGACCATTGCCTGCCTCATCCGCAACACGCTCGTCTCGGCCGCGCGCCGTGAGGGTTTCATGCTGGAGAACGACTTGTGATCGCCATCCTTCTTGCCGCCGCCGCGACTATCGCCCAGCCCGTGATTTCCGGCCCGACCGCGATCGATGCCGAACGCGCCTTCGCCCGCGATGCGCAGCGCCTCGGCCAGTGGGCGGCGTTCCGCAAATATGCCGCTCGTGACGCGGTGATGTTCACGCCGCAAGTCGTGTGGGCACGCGATTTCCTAAAGGGTCGCAAGGAACCGCGCCGTGCGATCAGCTGGTCACCGGCGGCCTCTGCGATGTCGTGCGACGGCACGGTTGCGGTCAACGCCGGGCCTTACTCGGTCCCCGGCGCGGCCGGCGCGGGCTCGCACGGGCGTTTCACGACCGTCTGGCTCAAGGGTTCGGAGGGCTGGCGGTGGATCTACGATGGCGGAGAGCCGACCGCGAAGCCCGTGCCCGCCGGCCCCGTCCCGCTGGTCAGTCGCGCCGCCTGCACCGGCCACCCGACAGGCGCCCCGATCGCGAGCCCACCGTCGCTTTCCAGTCCGGCCACCGCTGCCTCCCCCAATGATTATGGACGCGGCGAATCCGCCGATCGGACGCTGGGCTGGGACTGGAAGGTCGAGAAGAGCGGAGTGCGGACGTTGCGCGTTTATCAATGGACCGGGCGCCGCTATGCCCAACGCGTCTACCAGCGCGTCGCCCCGTAAGTGCTCGCGCTATTCACCTCGGCGCTGGTCAGTTTCCTCGTCATCATCGACCCGCCGGGCTGTGCGCCGATCTTCGCCTCGCTGACGGCGGGCACCTCCGCCGAGCATCGCCGCAAGATGGCGATCCGCTCATCGCTGATCGCGCTGGGCATCCTGCTGTTCTTCGCGCTGCTCGGACGGCCGTTGCTCCGCACGCTCGGCATCACGCTGGCTAGTTTCCGCCTGGCGGGCGGAATCATGCTGTTCATCATCGCACTGGAGATGGTGTTCGAACGGCGGACCGCGAAGCGCGAGGAACGCGCCCACGCGGTCGAAGCCGAAGGTGCCGAGGATATTTCGGTATTCCCTATGGCGATTCCGATGATCGCCGGTCCCGGATCGATTGCCACCGCGATGCTGCTGACGTCGCGCGCCGAGGGGCTGACCGAGACCGCGATCGTGCTGGCTGCGATGGCGCTCGTCATCTTGCTGACAATGCTCGCGCTGCTTGCCGCCGGCCCGATCATGCGGTTCATCGGGGCGAAGCTCGAAGCGATGATAACCCGGCTGCTCGGTGTGATCCTCGCCGCACTCGCCGCGCAATTCGTGATCGACGGGGTCCGGCAGAGCTTCCCCGGCCTGACTTAGCCGACGATGCGATACATTTTGAGCGGGTTCCCCCTGGGCAAGGTGATCGGCTGTAGCCAGTGCGGTACCTGGCCGCGTTCGAGCTGTCCGTAAAAACCCTTCGGCGCTTCGGCCATGAAGATCGTCGTCTGCGACATCGCCGGGCAGGTCAGGACATAGTTCGCATGGTGCCGAAGGATGATCGCATGGGCCTCATCCGCCGTTCCCCTGAAGGCGTGCATCGTGTCGGCGATGGCGTCGCCGTTGCGATGGTAGGGCCCGGCGATCGAGCTGTGATGTGTGACGGTGATCAGTCGCGGCGCGAGGTCGACGAAGGTGAACACGATCCCCTTTGGCAGGAGCGCGACCGGTTTCATCGCCCATAGCGTCGGGCACAGGCTGTTGGCGCGGCCGATTGCCCGCTCGCGCGGCGTGGTCGGCTTATCGGGGACGAAATTGAGCACCATCGGCACGAGCCCGCCGAGCCCTAACAGGACCACAACGCTTGTTCCGACCACACGCTTCAAGCTGTTGTTCGATGCAAACACGCGCGGCGCGAGCAGCCACGGCAAGGCGATCGCGCCCGGAATCGCGAGCATCTGCGCCGCGGGCCCGGTGCGCGTCTGCCATGCCAGCAGCAGCGTCGCGGCGAGCGACGGCGCAGCGACCGAAAGCAGGGTCCGCAGCCGCTCGCGATCATGGCGCACCGTCCAGCCGAATAGGGGATAGCCGAGCAGGCCGGCGACCGGCAGCGCGAGGATCAGGCAGGCGACCTGCCAGCCGTTCGACCAGACCGGCCGCGCCTCCCGGACATGGCTCAGCCAAAGTTGGGCTACTTCGGGGGATACGCCTTCAAGCCGGGTCAGGCAGTGCGGCCACATCAGCGCGTGGAATGCCGCGATGATCACGCCGGCGCCGAGCGCGAGCGACAAGCGCATCTTCCACCGCTCAACTCCGAGCATGGCAAGCCCGAGCATCAGGGCTCCGGCGACCAGTGCGTCGGACAACCACACCGGCGACAGCGCGTCGCACACCGGCAGGCGGTTGGCATAGGATGCGAAGGCGGCGAAGCCGAGCGCGCAGCCGCCGCCGATGCTGACGGCGAACGCCGCAAGCCGCCGCCGTTCGTCGCGGTCAGCGACCCAGGCGAGCACCGTCGCGACCCCGGACAGCGCGATGTAAATGATCATCTCGAGCCCGATCGACAGCGAAATAGCGCTGGCGATCCCAAGCGCGACCCCGCCGCGCGCGCGGCGCGGGTCGGCCATCCCGGCAGCGCCGATCGCGAGCAGGGCGAGCTGCCAGCCGTGGTGATCGATCCGCTCGGGGGTATACATGCCGAGTGTCGATCCGGCGAAGAACAGCGCGACGATGGCCAGCACATAGGCGGCGGGCGCGATGAGCCGGCGAGCGGTCAGCGACAAGGCGATCATCATCGGCAGAAGCGGGATCAGCGGTGCAACGGCGACGGCGGTGCGCTCGGCGTTCGCGCCGCCGATGAACGGTCGCAGCGCCAGGATCATCCCCGCGATCGGCAGGTCGACGATCCGCGACCAGTGGATATTGGCCCCGTACGGCGGGTTCATCTTGTACTGGCGAAGGTCGAACCAGTCCTGTCCTGCAAGCAGCGCACGGACCTGGCTCATCCGCATATTATCGTCGGTATCGCCGAGCATAAAGCCCTGGATTTGACCGCGCGCGAAAAACAGCATGTAAGCTGACAGCCCCAGCCAGGCCGCGACCACCACCCATCGCCAAT
>JBKJMA010000033.1:0-5069 GCA_046596505.1 Sphingomicrobium sp. | reverse complement strand
CTCGGCCTTGCTGCGGCCGTAGGCGCCGCGCGGGGAGGGGGCGTCGGCCTCGAGATACGGGCGGCCGAGCTGGCCGTCGAACACGAGGTCGGACGAGAAGGTGACGTAGGGCAGGCCGGCGATGCGGCAGGCGCGGGCGAGTTGCTCGGCGCCGATGGTGTTGATCGAGAAGCACTCGTCGGGCCGCGCGTCGGCCTCGCACGGGCGCACGAAACCAGCGGCGTTGATGACGGCCCACGGGCGCTCACGCTCGATGGCGGCGGCGATCGAGGCCGGGTCGGTGATATCGAGCTCGGCGCGGGTGGTCAGGCGCCAGGCGAGGCCGCGATGGTGGCAGATCCGCGCGAACGCCTGGCCCAACGTGCCGGTCGCGCCGGTGATCAGCAGGCGGCGGCCGGGAAGACGCTCGTCGGCGGGGTCGTGCCGGGCGGCATAGAAGCGGCCGGGGCGGTGCCACCAGCCGGGCTGGTCGAGCACGGGGTGATCGGCGGTACCGTCGCGGGCGAGCTTCACGGCGAGGTCGCCGACGAGGGTGCGGCGCAAGGTCGGGCCGCGCGCGTCGAACGCGCCGGCTTCGTAATGGCCTTCGCGGCGGACGAGCAAGGAACGCCAGTCGACCGCGCCGACCAGCGCCCACAGCGTGACGGCTTGGAGGTCGACGCCTTCGTCGCGAACGGTCTGGGCGTCGCGCCACACGTCGAGCAGCCAGCGGGCCTGTTCCTCGCGGGTGCAGCCGTGATGGACTTCGCCGACGACCAACGGGATCTGGTAGCGAGCCCAGACCTCGCGCAGACGCTCGGCGGTGCCGACGTGGGCGGCGACTTCGGGCATGCGGACCGCCTCGATGTCGGCGTAGCGGTGGCGGCCATTGTCGCCGGGGGCAAGGTCGGGGTGGAGATCGAGCCGGTCGTCGAGGAACCGCTCGCTGGTAAGGTAGTGATCGACGCCGATCAGGTCGGGGGTGGCGTTGCCGTCGTGGAACGCCTCGAGCCGGACGCGCGAGACCCCGTCCCCTTGCATCCAGTCCCAGAAGGGGTGGCCTTCGCGGACCCTGCCGGCGAGGAGGTCGATGCTCAGCCAGCGGCGCTCGTTCTCATGCTTGGCCTGGTAAGCGAGCGCGGGGGTCGAAAAGACGCGGCCGAAATCCTCGGTGACGAGTAGACGGGCGGCAGGGATGACCGCGCGGATGGCGCGCATTGCAGAGGCAATTCCTTCGCACTGGGTCGTCAACGCCCGCAATGTCGCCGACATGCGCCGCCGGTGGGGGTACCAGTGGCCGTAAAGGAACGAGAAGCGCGCGGTGGTCAGCGGTTCGTTGACCGGCGTCCAGGTGTCGATCCACGGATAGCGCCGTGCGACCGCGCCCGCGAAGGCGCCGAGTTTCGCGGCCCAGTCGGGATCGTCGAGATCGGTCCAGCGCGGGCCCGAGCCGTGGTGGACGAGCCCGGCGATGACCCGGATGCCGTGGTGGCGCAAACGAGCGAGCCGGGCGTCGTGCCAGCTGAAATCGAGTGCGTCGGGGCCATCGCGGGCGACGTCCTCCCACAGGATGGGGTAGCGGATCGCCTTGATGCCGAGCGCGGCGATCGCGTCGATGTCACGCGGGCGCGTTCGATGGCCGGTCTCGGTGAGCTGGTCGCGCCATTCATCACCGACCCGCACGAGGGTGCATTCGACGCCGCCCCACAGTTCGAGCGCGGCGGGGCAGGCGACTTCACGGTCGCGCGAAGGCATTATCGAGAAGCTCGTCAGATCAGGCCACGATGCGCAGCTCGCCCGAGGAGGCGGAGGGAGCGCTGGTGGCGCCGAGCTTCGCCTTGCGAGCCGCATCGATCCGCCGGAAGGTGGCAAGCGCCTGTCCGACGATCTGGTCCATGTTGTAATAGCGGTAGGTCGCGAGCCGGACGACGAAGGTGACGTCGGGGGTGGCATCGGCGAGCGCTTCGTACCGCTTGAACAGGGCCTGGTTCTCGGGCCGGGGAATCGGGTAATAGGGGTCGCCCTCAGCCGCTGGATATTCCAGCGTGATGCTGGTGCGATCCGACTGCTGGCCGGTCAGATGCTTATATTCGCTGATGCGGGTGTAGGGGGTTTCCTCGGACGGATAATTGACCGTGCCGACCGCCTGATATTGCGGCTGATTGAGCGTCTTGTGCTCGAATTTCAGGCTGCGGTAGGGCAGCTTGCCGAAGCGGAAATCGAAATATTCGTCGATCGGGGCGGAGTAGATGAGGTGTTTGGCCTCGACCTCGTTGCGGATGTCGCGGTAGTCGGCGCCCAATGCGATATCGATGTTGGGATGGTCGAGCATCGCCTTGAACATCGCGGTGTAGCCGTCGGCCGGCATCGCCTGGTGCCGGTCGGTGAAGTAGCGGTCATCGGTATTGGTCCGCGTCGGGATGCGCGCGGTCACAAGCTTGTCGAGCTGGCTCGGGTCGAGGCCCCACTGCTTACGGGTGTAGCCGCGGAAGAACAGCTCGTAGAGTTCGCGGCCGACGGCGTTGATGACGACGTCTTCCGAGGTCCTGATTTCGTCGACATGCTCGGCGCGCGACGCGAGGAATTCGGCGGCTTCGTCGTCGGTCTTAAGGTGGAGGTCGAACAGCTCGTTCAATGTCGTGCGATTGATCGGAATCGGGACGAGCTTGTCGCGCACGCTGGCGAGCACGCGGTGCTCGTAAGCGCGCCACTTGGTAAAGTTCGACAGATAGGCGAAAACGTCGTCCGAGTTGGTGTGGAAGATGTGCGGGCCGTAGCGGTGCATGAGGATGCCCGCCGCGTCCTTTTCGTCGAACGCGTTGCCGCCGATATGATCGCGCTTGTCGATCATCAGGATGCGCGCGCCATGCTGGTTGGCGAGCCGCTCGGCGAGGACCGAGCCGGCGAACCCGCAGCCGACAATCAGATAATCATATTTGCGGGTCGCGGCGATGTGCGCGACGGCGGCAGCGCTTCCGCCAATCGCGGGCCTGGTATCGGCGGCTTCGTCCTTGGCGATGACCTCGTCGATCAACGCGGCCATCCGCGCCTGGGTGATGTCCCAGCTCATCGTCGACAGCAGGCCGTCAACCTCGGCGAGCCAGCGATCGCCCGACTTGCGCAGCGCGAGCTGGGCGTCGCAGCCAGCAATGAACTGCTCGGCGGTGCCGGCGATGCGGACGCCTGCGACGCGCTCATAGTGGCGCTTGACGTCGCGGATCGGGGTCGAGACGACCGGCACCCCGGCGGCGAGATATTCGGGGGTCTTGGTCGGCGAGATGAAACGCGTCGCGGCGTTGATCGCGAACGGCATCAACGCGACGTCCCAGTGCGCGAGATAGGCCGGAAGCTCGTCATAGGACTTGCCGCCGAGGTAATGGATGTTGGCGCGGCGGGGGAGCTCGTCCTCGGAGATTTTGACCACCGGCCCGACCATCACGAGCTGCCATTGCGGGCGGGCGTCGGCGATGGCGGCGAGGAGGTCGAGGTCGATCCGCTCGTCGATCACGCCGTAGAAGCCGAGCCGCGGGTGGGCGAGGTTGGCCTGGTCGACGGGGTCGGCGATGGAGCCGCGGGCGGCGGCGAAATGGTCGCGGTCAACCGACGAAGGGAAGGGGTGGACGTTGCCGTGGCGCTGCTTCTTCGATTCATACAGCGAATAGCCGCCGGTGAAGACGACGTCGGCGCGTTCGAGCAACTCGCGCTCGAGGTCGAGCAGTTCGCGCGGGGCGAAGCGGAAGTTGGCGAGCTCGTCCATGCAGTCGTAGACGGTGCAGGCGGGGTCGAGGTGCCGCGAGAACGGCAGCATCATCGGGGTATAGTACCAGGCGACGATCCGGCCGGTTACGCCGGCGAGATAGCCGTCGAGCAGCTTCGCGAGGGTCGCGTTGCGCTCGTCATCGGAGCCGCCACGGGGCAGGCGGGGGGTGATGATGGTCACGCCGCTGGCCTTGTCCGCCGGGCGGATGTCGAGCGAGGGCGAGGCGCCGTCTTCGCCGTCGACCGGTTCTTCCCACACGACGACCGGCGCGGAGCGAGCGAAGCGATTCATCAGATGCTGCGGGCGCTGGAACACGAAATCCCACCGCAGGTGCGAAAAGCAGAGCAGGGTGGGAGGTGCTTCGGCTGGGCGCAGCGCCTCACTGCCAGAACCGACCGACGCGCCAACACCACTGACCATCACGCTCAACTCCAATGAAAAGACTGTTGTTACCAAGCTATAACGGCGAGGCTGGCCGCGTGGTTCCGCGTGTCCCGCCGGACCGGGCATGATCTTGCTGCGGTTGCGAAATGAACCGGGAATTGACGCGGTCGGCGAGGGCGTGGAAGGGGGATTGCGGTACGAAAGGATGAGGCGATGGCGACGACGATCGAACAACTTGAGGCACGCCGTGCCGCGGCCAAGCTGGGCGGAGGCGAGAAGCGCATTGCGGCGCAGCACGCCAAGGGGCGGCTAACCGCGCGCGAGCGATTGTCGGTGCTGCTCGACCAGGACAGCTTCGAGGAAGTCGACATGTTCGTCGAACACAACTGCGCCGACTTCGGGATGGAGAGCCAGAAATTCCCGGGCGACGGGGTGGTCACCGGGTCGGGCACGATCAACGGGCGGCTGGTGTATGTCTTCGCGCAGGATTTCACCGTGTTCGGCGGGTCGCTGTCCGAGCGTCACGCGCAGAAAATCTGCAAGATCATGGACGCGGCGATGAAGGTCGGGGTGCCGGTGATCGGCCTCAACGACAGCGGCGGGGCGCGGATCCAGGAAGGGGTCGCGAGCCTTGGCGGTTATGCCGAAGTGTTCCAGCGCAATGTGCTGGCGAGCGGCGTCATTCCGCAATTGAGCCTGATCATGGGGCCGTGCGCGGGGGGCGCGGTTTACTCTCCGGCGTGGACCGACTTCATCTTCATGGTGAAGGATTCGAGCTACATGTTCGTCACCGGGCCCGAGGTGGTCAAAACGGTGACCGACGAGGTGGTGACGCAGGAGGAATTGGGCGGGGCGGTGACGCATACGACCAAGAGCGGCGTGGCCGATGTGGCGTTCGAGAATGATGTCGACGCGTTGCTGGCGACGCGCGACTTTTTCGATTTCC
>JBKJMA010000029.1:0-12459 GCA_046596505.1 Sphingomicrobium sp. | reverse complement strand
GAACGTGCTGCTCCAGCCGAGCCCCTGCAGCGCCATGTCCGCACCCTCGGGCGCATCGCCGACCAGGCTCGCATCGCCCGCGCCATGCGAGCCTGGTCGGCGATGCGCCCGAGGGTGCGGACATGGCGCTGCAGGGGCTCGGCTGGAGCAGCACGTTCGAGACCGGCATCGGCGCGCACGCCATCACCAGCGGGATCGAGGGGGCGTGGGTCAACACGCCCACCGAGTGGAGCGAGAATTACTTCCGACTGCTGCTCGACTATGACTACGAGATAGTCCGCAGCCCGGCTGGCGCTCAGCAGTGGCAGCCGATCAACCAGCGCGAGGAGGACATGGCCCCCTCGGCGCATGATGCCTCAAAGCGCGTGCCGACGATGATGACCACCGCCGACATGGCGCTCAAGGTCGATCCCGAATTTCGCGCTATCTCGGAGAAATTCAGGCGCGATCATGAGGCGTTCAAGGATGCGTTCGCGCGCGCCTGGTTCAAGCTGACGCATCGCGACATGGGGCCGATCGGGCGCTATCTCGGGCCCGAAGTCCCCAAGGAACATCTGATCTGGCAGGACCCGGTTCCCGCCGGAAGCGCCCCGTCGGTGGCCGATGTCGCGGCGTTCAAGTCTGCGATCCTCGGCAGCGGGCTCAGCGTCGGGCAACTGGTCAAGGCGGCGTGGGCGTCGGCCTCAACCTATCGCAAATCCGACCATCGCGGCGGGGCCAATGGCGCGCGCGTGCGCCTTGCGCCGCAGAACGACTGGGTCGTCAACGATCCGGGCGAGCTGGCGGGCGTCCTCGCGAAGATCGACGGCCTACGCGGGTCGATGTCGATGTCCGATGCGATCGTGCTCGCCGGCGCTGCGGCGGTCGAAAAGGCAGCGCGTGACGGCGGCTTCGCGGTCGACGTTCCCTTCACCGGCGGGCGCGGTGATGCGACGCAAGAGTGGACCGACACCGAGAGCTTCGCCGTTATGGAGCCTGCGGCCGACGGTTTCCGCAATTATCTCAAGACCAAGCATAGCGTGAAAACCGAGGAATTGCTGCTCGACAAAGCTTCGCTTCTCGGCCTGTCGGCGCCGGAAATGACGGTGCTGCTTGGCGGGCTGCGCGTGCTCGGTGCCAACCATGGCGGGTCGAAAAACGGCGTGTTGACCGACCGCGTCGGCCAGCTGACCAATGACTTCTTCGTGCATCTGCTCGACATGGATACGGTGTGGGAAGTGGTCGACACGAGCGGCGACGAGGAATTCATTGGCTATGATCGCGGCGGGCGGCAGGAGCGCTGGCGGGCGACGCGGACCGACCTCATCTTCGGGTCGAACAGTCAGCTTCGCGCGACCGCCGAAGTCTATGCCGAAAAGGGCCATGAGGAGAAGTTCGTGAAGGACTTCGTCAAGGCCTGGACCAAGGTAATGAATGCCGACCGCTTCGACCTTGCGTCGGCGGTGGCGTCTGACGACGTGGCGGCCTGAAGCGGCTGGCGGCGGTGCATCCGGTGGGCCAGCTCGATTCGAGACGGGCCTATTGGGTGCCCGCCGTCGTCGCCCCGGCGCGCGGATGGGCGGGGATGGCGGGCAGCCACAAGGGCTCGCGCTATCTGCTCGATGGCGACCGCTTCGCCCCGTCGCGCGATAATTATGCGCGCTTCGATAGCCGCTGCGCCTGCCTCGAATGGATGATGGCCCACCGCGCCGGGATCGCGCTCGGTACACCTGGAGCGACAGTTCGGCCAGTCAGCTTGTCACGCTGGCTGTTGGGCCTCGATTAGCGCCTCGCCGAGCAGCCGGAATTCGGCGGCGCGAGGACTGCCTTTGCGCCACGCCAGCGCGATCCGCCGTGACGACTGGTCGGCATCGAGCCTGCGCGTGACAATCCCGGTGCCGTCGAGGATCCCCGCCGACACCGCCATTTGTGGCACCAGCGTCAGCCCCAGCCCATTATCTACCATCTGCACCAGCGTGTGGAGCGATGTGCCCAGCATCCGCGATTCAGCGCGCAGTTGCGGGCGGTTGCACGCCGCCAGCGCATGGTCCTTGAGGCAATGCCCGTCTTCGAGCAACAGCAACCGATGCTCGTCGATCGCATGCGCCACGATCGTCGCGGGCGGGTTCTCGCCCGGCGGGAAAGCGATCAGCAGTTCGTCCTCGAACAGGTCCATCATCTCGACCTCGCCGCAGGAGTATGGCGCGGCGAGCAGCACGCAGTCGAGCAACCCGCGGTGGAGCGCATCGCACGCCGCTTGGCTGGTCTCCTCGCGCAGGAATAGCTTCAATTCGGGCCACCGCCCACGCAGCCGCGGCAGGATCGCGGGCAGCAGGAACGGCGCGATTGTCGGGATCACCCCCATGCGCAGCTCGCCAGTCAGCGGAAGCCCTTCTGCCCGCGCCATGTCGGCGAGCTCCTCGGCCTCGCGTAGTACCCGCCGCGCCTTCTCGGCAATGCGCAATCCCAAGGGTGTGAATCGCACCACCCGCCGCGTCCGCTCAACCAATGTCACCCCGACCAGTGTTTCGAGCTCGCGCAAACTCGCCGACAATGTCGACTGGGTTACGAAGCAACTCTCGGCCGCTTTCCCGAAATGACCATAGTCGCGTAGTGCGACGAGATATTGCAGCTGCTTGATTGTGGGCAAATAAACAATAATCGCAATTTCCGATCAATTCCATCAATGTAGCCACCTTGAACGATCTATGCCAGCACCCTAAATGCTGCACTGCACCATATCATCCTGCAACGCATCAAGGGGCGACCCCGTGCTGATCGTTGGCGACAAAATCCCTAACCTCATCCTGCCCGTCCAGCTGGGTATCTCGGCCCTCCACAACGGCGCATCGACCGACACCGCCCACGTCTACTTCGCGTGACGCAAGTCGGACGAGCAGCTCGCTCAAACCGACTTCCCTGGCCGCATCCCGGCCGAGGCGCCCCGCATCCTCAACGCGCTATCCCGGTTTAAGCCGGGGCAACGCTTTTTCTTTCAGGAACACCCAATCAGGCCATATTTGCTAGTCTTGCCGATCAGCTGGTCGGACAGGATCTCCGTCAGGTTGAGGTGAAGGTCCTTCACATAGTCAGGGAGCGTTTCGGCAAATTCTTCAAGCGATGATCAATGTCTATTATCGCTTCGTCCACCTCGCTTAAAACGAGGAATATAACACCATGCCGGCCAAGCTGCGCATGAACACCATCGGCAGCCACGGCACCGACAAGAATGATTTCGAACACTACAGCCTAGCGATCAGCGCAATAAACCGCTGCGGCATGTGCATCGATAGCGACGAAAAGCTGCTCTTCCAGCATGGCGTCAAACCCGACGCGATCCAGGCGGCAGCGCGCGTCGGCGCGGTGATGAAGGCGCCCGCTACGGTCCACGCCACGCTCTGAACTTTGCAACTGCGGGATCCCGTCCTACATATTGCAAATATGACAAAGGGGACGTGAACTTGGCCTCGCCGTTGATCGATTATCTGGACTCGGTGAAGGCACGCGATCCCGCGGCGCGTTCGCGCTGGGAAATCCTGCTCTATCCGGGTGTATGGGCACTGGGCTTCCACCGCGTCGCGCACTGGCTTTACGGCGGCAGGCTGTTCTTCCTCGCCCGGTTCGTGAACCATGTCGGCCGGGGGCTGACCGCGATCGACATCCACCCCGGCGCGACGATCGGCCGCAACTTCTTCATCGACCATGGCTTCACCGTGATCGGCGAGACCGCGACGATCGGCGACGACGTCACCATCTACCAGAGCGTCACGCTGGGCGGGACCAACCCGTCGAACGGGGTCCACGGCAAACGCCACCCGACCTTGCACGACGGCGTCGTCATCGGCTCGGGCGCGCAGGTGCTCGGGCCGATTGAAATCGGCGCGGGGGCACGGGTCGGCGCCAATGCGGTCGTGACCAAGGACGTCGCGCCCGAAACCACGGTTGTTGGTATCCCAGCGCGGCCGGTCGACGCCGATGTCGTCCACTATAGCCCGGGCTTCGTTGCTTATGGGACGCCCTGCGGCGAGGATTGCGATCCGCAGCCGGCGCGGGTCATGGCGCTCGAGCTGCAGGTTGCGGCGATACAGCAGGAGATGGCCGCGCTTCGCGCCGCGAGCGAGGTTGCGGCCGCGCCACTTGTCCCCGTCGCCAAGGTAAAAAGCGCTTGAGCGTCATAACCCCGTTTCCGGGACCCCGGGACCGGCTCAGCCTGACCGCCTTCGACCGCGCCGAGCTTCTGCGCATCCTCGACCTTTACGGGCGGATGGTCGCCGCCGGCCACTGGCGCGATTACGCCATGTCGTTCGATCGCGACGTCGCGAGTTTCTCGGCCTTTCGCCGAACCGCCGAGCGGCCTGAAATCCGCATCGAGAAGCGTCCCCAACTCCGTCAGAAGCAGGGGGCCTATGCCCTGATAAGCGAACACGGCGCGGTGTTAGGGCGCGGTCATGAACTGGCCGGTGTGCTCGCCCCTCTCGAGCGGCGGCTTATGAAGCTGGTTGCGCAGTAGGTTGACGATCGAGCGGCGGCAGCGTTCGACGGATAGGGTCGGGCAACTTCGCACCCGCCGAATCTCAGCGCATCGCGAGGCGAAAGAGTGCTATGCCGCTGACCAGCGTTACGATGAGGCCGGGCGTCGTCCTGATGGGACGTTTCGACATTAAATAAGGCCGGCGCTCCCGAGGAAACGCCGGCCTTGATAAAGTCAGCTAAACGCGGCTTAGCGGCGATAGCGGTGACACTTGGGGCCCATATTGTGGCGCTCGATCGAGCGGCCCGCGAGGGCACCGGCACCGGCACCGATCAATGTTCCAGCGGTGCCGCCGGCGATTGCGTTGCCGAGCAGTCCGCCGCCGACCGCGCCGACGACCGTCCCGGTCGTGCCGCTGCGGCGATGGCAGTAAGTGTTGCTGTAGGCGGTGTTGCGATAAGTGCGATGACGCGCGTCTGCGGCGGTCGGCAGCGCGATGGTCGGCAGCGCCATCGACGTGGCGACAAGCGCGAGCATGGTCTTGCGCATGGGGAAAAGCTCCTTTTAGGGTTTCGTTACGTGTCCAACGCAACAATGATGGCATCGGTTGCGTGAACCTGAAACAACAAACCGTTCATGTTCGTTCCGTGCGGCCGGTCGTAAGCGGGGGCGGGGTACCTGAAGAGGCGACCGTTGATGTGCAATCTCTACACGATGACCGCGACGGTGGATGAATTGCGCCGAATGTTCGGCGGGTTCGAAGGGGATACCGCCAACCTGCCGCCATTCGACGATATCTACCCCGGCAAGACCGCTCCGGTTTTGAGGCGCGGCGAGGACGGGGGACTCAGGCTGGAGACGATGACGTGGGGCTTCCCGGGCCCAGCCGCGGCGAAGGGGCGGCCGGTGACCAACGTGCGCAACCTCGACTCGCCCTTCTGGCGCTCGGCGCTGGGCAATATCGAGCGGCGCTGCATTGTGCCGGTCACGCGCTTTTGCGAATGGAGCGCGCAGCCCGACCCGGCGACGAAGCGCAAACGCAAGCACTGGTTCGGGATGCACGAGGAGCGCGACCCGCTGTTCGCCTTCGCCGGCCTGTGGCGGCCGGGTGCCCGGGACGGTACCGCCAAGGAAGGTAGCGCCGAGGAAGATTTCGGGCGCCCGTTCATGGCGTTCCTGACGTGCGACGCCAACGCGACCGTCGGCGTTGTCCACCCCAAGGCGATGCCGGTCATGCTGCGCCCGGCGGACGCGCTGGCGTGGCTCGACCTTGACCGCCAGGCGGCCTGCGCTCTTGCCATTCCCTTCCCCGACGCCGACATGCGACGGATTGACGGCTGAGCGAGGAGAGCGAAATGGCGAAAGCGGACGGCAAGAAGGCTAAGAAGGCCGACAGCAAGCCCAAGGCTGACAAGAAGAAGGCGAAAGGCAATGCCAACGGAGTCGACGCCATCTTCAAGCTCGCCGACCATCCATTGGTAACCGACCTGCTTGCCGTGGGTGCGATGGCAGCGGTCGCGGCAATCGCCGAGTATGGGGTTGCGTCGAAAACCGGCGCGGTGGCGGCCGATGGCTCGCGTAAAGCGGTCAAGGCAGCCGGCAAGGCGGCGGCGGCGGCAATCGGAGCGCGCTTGCTGAAGGAAGTCGGCGGGTTGGGCGCGAAGGCGAAGAGCGCCTAATTCCGCGCATCAGCCCCGCAGCAGCGTGATCCGCGCTGGTCCAGTATCGCGCTCGGCGTCGATCATCAGATGCTCGGGCGGCGGGACCGCCTGCTTCCGCGCGGTCTCGATCGCCAGCCAGCCTCCCTCGGCAAGCCATCCCGCGCGTGCAACCGATGCGATCGTCGCGACCGCCGCCTTGGGCGAATAGGGCGGGTCAGCCAGGATCAAGTCGAACGGCGGCGCAGAGGGTAGCTTCAGCGCCGAGGCGAGGCGGACGTCGGCGCGGGCGGTTGCACCGAGGGCGGCCAAGTTCGCCTGGATGACCTTCACCGCGGCCATGTCATTCTCGATGAAGCTGACATGCGCCGCGCCGCGCGACAGGGCTTCGAGCCCGAGCGCGCCACTGCCCGCGAACAGGTCGGCAATGCGCAGGCCCTCGAACGAGCCCAGCCGGCTGACCAGCATCGAGAACAAGGTCTCGCGGGTGCGATCCGCGGTCGGGCGGGTCGCGTCACCCGGCGGCGCGACGATTTTCCGGCCGCGCCACTCCCCGGCGATGATCCTCATACCGCGTCGGGCTTTGGGCCACCCTTGAGGCTCTTGCGGAAGGCGAACAACGCCTCGCGCGGCACCTCGTAGACGTCGCCCATTTCCATCCCCTCGAGGTTCAGCGGGCCGTAAGCCGTGCGGATCAGGCGCGACACCTGCAGCCCGAGATAGGCGAGCACGCGGCGGACCTCGCGGTTCTTGCCCTCGGTCAGGCTCATCTCGATCCAGCAGTTGCGCCCGGTACGCCGCTCGAGGTTGGCGTTGATCGAGCCATAGCGGATACCCTCGATCTCGACCCCGTCGGCGAGATCCTCGAGTTGCTCTTGCGTGACGTCGCCGAACGCCCGCGCGCGATAGGTGCGCTCGACCCCGGTCGAGGGCAGCTCGAGCTGGCGTTTCAGTTCGCCGTCATTGGTCATCAGCAACAGCCCCTCGGTCATGAAGTCGAGGCGGCCGACCGGGATCAATCGTGGCAGTCCCGGCGGCAGCTTGTCATAGATCGTCGGGCGGCCCTTCGGGTCGCGTTCGGCGGTCAGACACGATGGTGGCTTGTAGAAGCGGAACAGCCGCGCGGCGTCGGGCTTGGCGACCGGCTTGCCATCGACCGTCACTCCGGTGAGCGATTCGAGCACCGTTGCGGGGGTGGTCAGCACCTCGCCGTTGATCGCGACGCGGCCGTCGTCGATCATTCGTTCGATCTCGCGGCGGGACGCTATCCCGGCGCGGGCGAGCAATTTAGCGATGCGCTGCGGGCCGTCATCGCGGGTTGGGCCAGGGCGCGGCCCCGACTTTTGCGGCCCGCGTGCGTTAGATCGCGGACCACGTGGCACCGGAGGTCGCGTCGTTCGTTGCGGGCCTGTCATCTTTCCTCCTAGGGGCCGAACACCCATGCTGTTCAGCAAGCGCAAACAGGTCGTCAAGCGGATCCTCATCGTCGAGGACGAACCGCTGACCGCGTTCGACAACGAAACCCTGATCGAAAGCGCCGGCTATGAAGTGGTCGCGACCCACGACAATGTCGCCGACGCGCTGGCGAGCCTGGACGAAAGCTCGATCGACTTGATTCTGTCCGACGTCAAGCTTGCCGGCAAGCGCACCGGCATCGACTTGGCGCGCGAGGCATACAAGCGCGGCGTGCCGGTGCTGTTCGTGACGGGAAAATGCCCGCCGGATGCGGCAAGCGTGTCGATCGGCTGCCTGGTGAAGCCGTACAGTGGCGGTGTCCTCAAGGACGCGATCAAGGCGGTCGAGTTGCACCTGGAGGGGAAGGCGGGGAAACTGCCCAAGGGGCTGCAGTTGTTTCCGATAACGGCGCGCTGATCGTCGCCCCGCTAAATCGCCGCTTCGATCTTGCGATGGAACCGCGCAACGCCCTCTTCGAGCGTTCCCAGCACCACCTCTTCGATCAACCCCGAGCCCAGCCCGCGCTGGCCGAGCGCCGCGGCGCCGAAATCCTCCGCCCCGAAAGTGCCGCCATCAAGCAGGTCCCAGCTCTTCGCCCAGTGCGCCTCGGCTTCGTTGGTTTGCGGCTCTTCGGGGATCAGCATCAGATCCTCGACCAGCGTCCGTCCGACCGCCTGCGGCATCGCGACCAGCAGGTTGATATAGTCCGGGCTGACGATCACCACCGCGTTGGGGAACAACTGATAGGTGTACGTCACCGCTCGGCGCAGCGCGGGCCAGTCGTCGCGGTCGATCTCGCTCAGATAGTCGGCGCGCCCGACCGCTGCGCGCTGGTGGATACCGATCTCGTCGGCCACCGTGATCCCGTCGGCGAAGAACGGCGCAATCGTCGCCGCGTGGAGCCGCTGGACATGATAGCTTTCCAGGAAGGCGTCGATGACCAACTTCCAGTTGGCAGCGACCTCGTGCGTCTTGCGCCTGTAAAGGTGCAGCCCGGCCAGCCCGAACGCGTCGAGGTCGGGAGCAAGCGCATCGGCGTCGCTAAAATCGGCCGCAGGATCGCGCGCGAACCAGATAAGCCCGCCGGCCTCGATCGAGGGAAACTCGATGAGACCATAGTCGTCCATGTCGAGCCCGGGAAAACATTCGGTTCGTGGTAGCGACGCGAGCCGGCCGTCGGCGCGATAGGCCCAGGCATGATAAGGACAGACGATCCGCGTCGCGGGCACCGGGCCGGGCGCGTCGAGCAGCCGGGTGCCACGATGGCGGCAGACGTTAGCGAGGACGTGGACATGCCCGTCACCGTCGCGGCTGATGATGAGCGGGACGCCGTACCCGTCGTGGATCACCGCCTGGTTCGAATGGGGAAGCAGTGCGGATGGACCGAGGAGCAGCGGAAAACGTCCGAAAATCCGCTCCTGCTCGCGGTTATATTGCGCCGGATCGGTGTAGGTTGCGGCGGGCAAACGAACTATTTGCGTCCCCATCGCCGCTTCGCCCCGCGCGAGCGCATCGGCCAGCGCCAGCTGGCCCGGGCTTGGGAGAGCAGAACGAGGCAAGGCGTCCATGGCCGGACGGTGCGCCTCCCAAATCATTGATGCAAGTTGGAATCGTATGTCCGTGACGAAGCGTCACCGCTTTCACCTCGCTCTTCCCATATTGGCACAGGCTGCTTAGCGTATCGACGAGCGACGAGAGGACGAACGAATGGCGGGTATGGCCGACGAAGACGAAACCACCGGATGGCGCAACGCACTACCGGCAGGCCTGCGGCCCTATACCGAGGCGGCGCCGATCGCCGCGCTGCTGCTCGGCATATCGTCGGGTTTCCCCTATGCGATGATTGGGGCGACGCTCACCACGCGGTTGAAGCAGGACGGCATCACCAAGTCGACAATCACCGCGTTCAGCCTGGTTTTCCTTGCGTATAATTTCAAGTTTCTGTGGGCGTGGGTGGTCGACGGTGTCAGGTTGCCGGGGATCGGCCGGCTTGGCCAGCGCGTGTCGTGGATGCTGTTGAGTGGCGTGCTGGTGATGGCCGCGGTCGCCAACCTTGCCTTTGCCAACCCTGCCGACGGGATCATGTCGATCGTCACCGCGGCGATCCTTGTCGGCATCGCCGGTGCAACCTTCGACATCGTCATCGACGCCTATCGCATCGAGGCGCTGGAGCCGCGGCAGCTTGGCGTCGGTTCGGGCATGAGTCAGTACGGGTGGCGGATCGGGTCGGCCGGGGCGGGCGCCATCGCGCTGGTCGTTTCGGCCCGCGCGGGATGGGAAATGGCCTATCTCGCCTGCGCCGCTCTTGCTCTTCCGGCGATGGGCGCGGCGCTGTGGTTCGGTGAACCCGCGCGCCACCGCGAGCCAAAGCCCGCGCCGGGTTTCGGTCGCGCGGTAGCAGCGGTATGGCGGCCCTTCCTTGAATTTTTTCAGCGCAAGGGCGCATTGCTCGTGCTGCTGTTCATCCTGCTTCACAAGATCGGCGACACGCTCGCCAACCTGACCTTCCGACTGCTGTTCGACGACCTCGGTTTCACCAACGACGAGATCGCGATCTGGGACGTCGGTGTCGGATTCTGGGCTTATCTAATCGGTATTTTCATCGGCGGGATTCTCTACACGCGGCTGGGAATGAAGCGCTCGGTGATGATCAGCCTCGTCCTGATGGCTGTTTCCAATTTCAGTTTCGCCCTGCTTGCCCAAGCGGGGCACAGCAATTGGGGAATGGCAGGCGCGATCGGCTTCGAGAATATTGCCAGCGGTATCGGTGGCGTGTGCGTCGTCGCTTACTTCTCCGCCTTGTGCGATCTGAGATTCACCGCGTCGCAATATGCGTTGATCTCGGCGGCTGCCAGCATCGTCGGGCGGTTCCTCACCGGCACGACTGCGGGCGGGGTGATCGATGCGATCGGCTATTTCAACTTCTACCTGCTGACCACGATCGCGGCGATCCCCGGGGTCCTGCTTTTCTGGCTGATGATGCGAATGGGGCTGGTCGATTCATCGCTCGGGACCGCTGGCGTCGAGGACGAAGCTAGTCCGGAGTTTGCAGGTTCGCCCGCAGCGCTTCCCCCGCAAGGTATAGCGACCCCGCGATAAGGATTGGCGAGGCAAGACCGGCGAGCGCTTCGTCGAGGCTTCCCGCGGATCGCCCGGCGAACTGCTCGGCGAGTTTGGCCGGGTCATGGCTGGCGTGATCGGGGACGGACACGAAGGTCAGGCTGCGCGCATAGGGGCGCAGGGCGTCGACGATCGCCGACGCATCCTTGTTGGCGAGGATGCCGAGCACAATGTGCTTCGGCGCGTCCTTGATCGCGCGGGCGAGAGCGCGGGCAGCGGCGGCGTTGTGCGCGCCGTCGATCCAGACCTCGCGGCCTTGGGTCAGCGGCCCGTCGCCGAGCCGCTGCAGCCGCGCCGGCCAGTCGGCCCAGCCCATCGCCGTGGACAGTGCGGCCGCCGGAACAGAAAGGTGATGCTGGTGGCGGAGCATCGCGACCGCGAGACCGGCGTTGAGTGTCTGGTGGCGGCCGGGCAGGCGGGGCAGCGGGAGGGCGAGCTCGCCCGCTTCATCGCTGTACCGCAGCTTGTCCCGGCTCACGATGGCGTCCCATCGTCCGCCCCGGGGCAGCCACGGCGCACCCGCCTTGCGCGCAACGTCGCCGACGCGGGAGGTGATATGGGACGGGTAGAGCTGGGTGACCAAAGGAATGCCGGGCTTGGCGATCCCGGCTTTCTCCGTGGCGATGTTGATCAGGCGGGGTCCGAGCCAGCTTTGATGATCGAGGCCGAGGCTGGCGATCCCGCACACCAGCGGCGCGGCGACGACATTGGTCGCGTCGAGCCTGCCGCCAAGACCGACTTCGATCACACACGCATCGGCCGGCGTCCGCGCGAAGACGAGGAAGGCGACCGCGGTGGTCACCTCGAAGAAGCTCGGCTCCAGATCCGCACCCGCGTCGAGCACTTCCTTGAGCAACGCGCCAAGTGCCACGTCGTCGATCAGACGCCCGGCAAGGCGAATGCGCTCATTGTAGCGGACGAGGTGCGGGCTGGTGAAGACATGGACCTTGTGCCCCGCTGCCTCGAGTCCGGCGCGCAAAAAAGCGCAGGTCGAACCCTTGCCGTTGGTCCCGGCGACATGAAGCACCGGCGGCATCGCGTCTTGCGGTCGGCCGAGCCGATCGAGCAAGTCGACGATCCGCTCGAGCCCGAGGCGGTCTCCGCCGAGCGATAGCGCAGCCAGTCGATCGAGCTGATGCTGGACGGCCGGATCGTCCGACCTTGCTCCGTCGGCCATCAGGCCGCCGCCTTCTCCGGCGCGAGATAGGCGATCAGCGTGGCGAGCCGTGCGGTCAGCTCGGCGCGGTGCACCACCATGTCGATCATCCCGTGCGCGAGGAGATATTCGGCGCGCTGGAAGCCCTCGGGCAATTTCTCACGGATGGTCTGCTCGATTACTCGCTGCCCGGCGAACCCGATCAGCGCCCCCGGTTCGGCCAATTGCACGTCACCGAGCATCGCGTAGGAGGCGGTGACGCCGCCCGTCGTCGGATCGGTCAGCACGACGATGTAGGGCAGCCCCGCCTCGCGCAACTGGGCCAGCGCGACGGTCGTGCGCGGCATCTGCATCAGGCTAAGAATACCTTCCTGCATCCGCGCGCCGCCCGCCGCGGTGAACAGGATATAGGGGCACTTGGCCTTGATCGCGGCCTGCACCCCGGCGACGAAAGCGGCGCCGACGGCGACCCCCATCGACCCGCCCATGAAAGCAAAATCCTGGACCCCGACGATCGCGGTGTGGCGCTCGATCTTGCCGCGCGCATTGATCAGCGCGTCGCGCTCGCCGGTCTTGGTCCGGGCGGCCTTGATGCGGTCGGAGTAGCGCTTGGTGTCGCG
>JBKJMA010000268.1:0-3043 GCA_046596505.1 Sphingomicrobium sp. | reverse complement strand
AAGATCTTCTGCTTGTTGGTGACCTTCGACGGGCTGAGATAATTGGGCAGTCGCGGATCGATCCCGGTCGGGGTGAGAAACGGATCGATCGTGCACCCTCCCTCACACAGGCTTTGGTAATAGGACAGGTCGTACAGCGTCCCGCTGTAACCACTGTAATTGGTCCGCTTGAAATAGGATGTGTTCGAAATCAGCGACACCCCGCCCGTGTCGTAGCGCGCATAGAACGAGGGCAGCACGAACCGATCCTGGGTGCCGCGATACTCAGGTGTGCTCGTGCGGAACAAACCACTCCCAGGATTGGACAGACCGACAAAGAAATTATCCGAAGCGTTGGTCCTCCGCCGCTGGTAGTGGACCGACGGCGTGAAGCGCAGGCCCGGCACCGGTTCCCATGCCAGCGCGCCGCGCAGCACGGTCACCTCCCCGTGATTGATGTTCTTGTCATCGACGATGCCCGTCTGGTTGTCGACATGATCGATATAGCCGCTGTCCCGGCGATGCCAGGCGCTGATGCGGATGCCGAGCTTGTCCTTGACCAGTGGTCCGCCGACCGCCGCGCCAGCCTCGTAGCTGATTGCGCCATGAGCGCTCGACGAGACCTCGGCGCGGTCGTAAGTGCGAAATTCAACCAGGCTCGGTTGCGGCGTGATGTAGCGGACCGTGCCGCCTTCGGAGCCCGCCCCGAATAGGGTGCCCTGCGGCCCGCGCAGCACCTCGATCCGGTCGAGGTCGAAAATCGCCGGCAGGCTGTTATCTGAACTGAAACCAAGCCCGCGAATCTGGATCGGCGTGTCGTCGATGTAAATGCCGGTCGTGCCCGCGCCAGCATCGGACGAAATCCCACGGATACTGACGTTATTTGATCCCTCGGAGAAAGTCACGCCGGGAGTAAAACGGGCGATATCGGCGAAGGTCTTGATGCCCTTGGTGTCGAGTGTCTTTTGCGAGAAAGCACTAATGCTAATCGGCACTTTCGAAATCGCCTCCGACTGGCGGGTCGCAGTGACGATTATCTCGTTGGGATCGGGCGTAGCAGGACTGCTCGTGGGCGCGGTCTGCGCGGTGGCAGCGGAAGCCATGACGAACGCGCTAGTTGCCATCAACGCCAAACGACCAAGTTTCGGCGCAATTTCAGTTCGAGAGGCAATCATGATCTATTCCCCATCTCCGCGCGGCCGTTCTACGGTCCAACGCGCTTTTACCAAGCTTACGTGGGTCATACGGCGCACGGAAAGGCCAGCCCAATTCCTCACCGGCATGATATCGGGAAAACCGATATCAGTGGCCAATCGGATTGCAGATTGTCCCGTAGTGGCCCATCGCTAGACGAGTGTCACTCAAGCGCCGGACCCCTACAAATGCAGCAAAACGACCAGCTCGCGGCTTTATGGCTGCCTTTCACCGCCAATCGCGCGTTCAAGGCGGAGCCGCGCCTGCTCGCGACGGCCAAGGACATGCACTACCACACACCCGACGGACGCGCGGTACTTGATGGCACGGCCGGGCTGTGGTGCGTCAACGCCGGCCATTGCCGCGAGACGATCGTCGAGGCGATCCGCCACCAGGCGGGGGTTATGGACTTTGGTCCGACCTTCCAGCTCGGCCACCCGATCGCATTCGAATTCGCGACGCGGGTTGGCGAGCTAATGCCCGAGGGGCTCGACCGGATCTTTTTCGCCAACAGCGGTTCGGAAGCGGTCGATTCGGCGCTCAAGATCGCGCTCGCCTGCCAGCGGGCACGCGGACAAGGGACGCGCACAAGGCTGATCGGGCGCGAGCGCGGCTATCACGGCACCGGTTTCGGCGGGATTTCAGTCGGCGGGCTGGTCAACAACCGTCGCGCGTTCGGGACATTGCTGACCGGGGTCGATCATCTGCGCCATACGCATGACATGGCCAACGCGTTCACCCGCGGCCAGCCGGCCAAGGGCGCCGAACTTGCCGACGACCTCGAGCGGATCGTCACGCTGCATGGCGCCGAGACGATCGCCGCGGTGATCGTCGAACCGATGGCCGGATCGACCGGCGTGTTGGTGCCCCCGCTGGGCTATCTCGAGCGACTGCGCGAGATCTGCACCAGGCACGGTATCATCCTCATCTTCGACGAGGTCATCACCGCCTTCGGCCGCTTGGGCAAGGCGACCGCCGCCGAATATTTCGGCGTCATCCCCGACATGATTACCTTGGCCAAGGGGCTGACCAACGCTGCCGTGCCGATGGGCGCGGTCGCTGTTTCGCGAGCGATCCACGACGATATCGTCGACAACGCACCCGACGGAATCGAGCTGTTCCACGGCTATACCTACTCCGGCCATCCGCTCGCCGCCGCCGCGGGACTGGCGACGTTAGACCTGTATCGCGACGAAGCCTTGTTCGAGCGCGCGGAGGGGCTCGCCGATTACTGGGCCGACGCGGTTCACGCGTTGCGCGACGCGCGTCACGTGATCGACCTGCGCAACCTCGGCCTCGTTGCGGGAATTGAGCTCGAGCCGCGTCCCGGTGCGCCGACCAAGCGCGCGACCGAGCTGTTCCACGCCTGTTTCGACCACGGCCTGCTGGTCCGAGCGACCGGCGACATCATCGCGCTGTCGCCGCCGCTGATCGTCAGCAAGGCACAAATCGACGAGATGGTCGGCATTATTACCGCGATGCTCGCGACCATCGACTAAAAGGAAATCTGATGATGCGCGTTGGGGTGCCGAAGGAAATCAAGAATCACGAGTATCGGGTTGGGCTGACCCCGGGGTCGGTCGCCGAGCTGGTTGCGGCGGGGCATGAGGTGGTGGTTGAGACGCAGGCCGGCATGGGCATCGATTTTTCCGACGCGGCTTATGTGCAGGCGGGCGCGACGATCCTGCCCGACGCGGCGGCGGTGTTCGCCGGCGCCGACATGATCGTCAAGGTCAAGGAACCGCAGCCGCAAGAGATTGCGATGCTCGAGCCGCGGCATTTGCTGTTCACCTACCTCCACCTCGCCGCCGACAAGCCGCAGGCGGAAGGGCTGATGGCGTCGGGCGCGACGTGCATCGCCTACGAGACG
>JBKJMA010000218.1:0-7816 GCA_046596505.1 Sphingomicrobium sp. | reverse complement strand
ATCGACCGCATCATTAAGGTCCGGACTCGGTCCCCTTGGGCAGATCGGTTTGGTTGGGATCGCCGCAGATCACCATCCGGCTGCGCATGCCGAAACGAGTGAGGAACATCTTCATTTGCATCGCGGTGGTGTTCTGTGCCTCGTCGAGGATCACGAATGCGTCGGACAGGGTGCGCCCGCGCATGAAGGCGATCGGTGCAATCTCAATCTCTCCGCTGGCGATCCGCCGCTCGACCTGCTCGGTCGGGAGCATGTCGTAGGGCGCGTCGAAGTTCGGGCGAAGGTAGGGGTCGACCTTCTCCTTCATGTCGCCCGGAAGGAAGCCCAGGCGTTCGCCCGCCTCGACTGCGGGTCGTGACAGGATCAGCCGGTCGACCTGGCCCGAGATCAGCATCTGCACCGCCTGCGCGACCGCGAGATAGGTCTTGCCGGTGCCCGCCGGGCCGAGCGCGAAAATCATGTCGTCGCGGCCGAGCGCTTCCATATATTCGGTCTGGACGGCGGAGCGCGGCACGATGGTCTTTTTGCGCGTGCGGATCATCACCTTGGGCGCGTTGGCAACGTCGGCGGCGATGATCCCGTCGAGCGAAGGCTGGTTGGCCATGCCGATGACCGATTCGACCGCGGCGGCATCGACGTCCTGGCCCTTGTCGAGCCGGTCGTAGAGGCCGAGCAGCACTTCGCGAGCGCGGGCGGCGGCGTCGGGCTCGCCGTCGATCATCACGCGATTGCCGCGCGCCGAGATATTCACTCCGAGCCGCTGTTCGATCATCACGAGGTGGCGATCATAGTCGCCGAACAACGGGCCGAGGAGGAAGGGCTGGTCGAAATCCAGTTCCATCCGCGCCCGACCGAAATTATCCATTTCAGTGGCGGACTGGCTGGTCGCGGGGGAGAATTCGGGCTTGCGGGGAGCCATCAGGCGGGGTCTCGATTGCGCCTACCGGCCGAAACGCCTTCAGGCGGCGCCTGCAGTTGAGCCAAGTGCGGTCGCCTTTCGGATGAGTGGATTCGCTGCCCCATGTCACGCCCAAGATAGAGGCGCGGCGGGGGGACGCAAGGCGCCGCTTAGAAAAGCTCAGGCTGTTTTTGCGGTCGCGAGAATGCCGCCGAGGCTGTTGGGGTGGGCGGTGGTGGTGACGACGTCGATCATGTCGCCGATGCTCGCGTCGGTCTCGACGAATACCGACTGGAGCCACGGGGTCTTGCCGATCATCTGGCCGGGGAGGCGGCCCTTGCGGTCGATGAGGATAGTGGTGGTTTTGCCGACCGTTGCGCGATTGAAGGCGAGGCTGTGTACGGTAAGTCTGGCCTGGAGGCGCTGGAGGCGGTCGTCCATGACTTGTGCCGGAACTTGGTCGGGCATGGTCGCCGCCGGGGTGCCGGGGCGGGGGCTGTATTTGAACGAGTAAGCGGCGGCGTAGCGGACCTCGTCGACAATCTCGAGCGTGGCCGCGAAGTCGTCCTCGGTCTCGCCGGGAAAGCCGACGATGAAGTCACCCGAAATGGCGATGTCGGGGCGCGCGGCGCGGACTTTCTCGATCGTGCGAAGGTAGGACGCTGCGGAGTGGCTGCGGTTCATCGCCCGCAGGATGCGGTCGCTGCCGGCCTGCACCGGTAGGTGGAGGTAAGGCATCAGCTCGGGCACCTCGGCGTGCGCAGCGATCAGCGCGTCGGTCATGTCGGTCGGGTGCGACGTCATGTAACGGATGCGCTCGACGCCATCGATCCGGGAGATGGCGCGGATGAGCGTATCCAGGCCGGTGCTTCCATCACTCCAAGCGTTGACGTTCTGGCCGAGCAAGGTGATCTCGCGCGCGCCGCCTGTCGCCAGCGCATGGGCCTCGGCGACGATGTCGGCGGCGGGGCGCGAGACTTCGGCGCCGCGGGTGTAGGGCACGACGCAGTAAGTGCAGAATTTGTCGCACCCTTCCTGGACGGTGAGGAAAGCCGACGGTCCGCTGCGGCGGCGCGCGGGGAGCATGTCGAACTTGCTGATCGCGGGCATGTCGGTGTCGACCGGGCGCGATCCGGCGGCGGCAGCGGCGACCATTTCGGGCAGCCGGTGATAGGCTTGCGGGCCGACGACCATGTCGGTCATCTTGGTGCGGCGCTTGGCCTCCTCTCCCTCGGCCTGCGCGACGCAGCCGGCGAGCGCGATCAGCGGACGGCTGCCGTCCTTGCGGCGCAGGCGGCCGACGTCGGAGTAAGCGCGGTCGGCGGCTTTCTCGCCGATATGGCAGGTGTTGAGCACGACGAGGTCGGCACTGGCGCTGTCGGCGGCGGGGGTCATGCCGTTGGCGCCGAGCAGTTCGGCCATGCGCTCGCCGTCATAGACGTTCATCTGGCAGCCGAAGCTTTTGACGTGATAGGTTTTCGGGGGCGCGGTCATGCGGCGCGCCTATAGGCCAGGCGCGGCCGGGTTAGAACCCAGCGCGGCCTCGATCTCGGCGCGGGCGTCGCGGGCCATCGCCTTGCGGTCCTCGCCGGGCGGCAACGCGTCGAGCAGGCGGACGACGACCGCGAAGCTCCCGCGCCGACCGAGAATGCGCAGTGCATTCTCCTTGCCAGTCTCGGGATCGGCCCAGCCCATCGCTGCGCGCTCGCCGCCATAGTCGATCGCGACTGGGCGGACGCTGGTGCTGGGCGGCGCGGGCGCGACCGCGGCGAGCAGCGATGGGCGGAACGGCAGCATGGCGGTGCCGTCGGAGGTCGCGCCTTCGGGAAACAGCGCGAGCGGACGCGGATCACGCAGCGCCGCGGCGACGTCGGCCGCCTGGTTGTGGACGCCGAGCCTATCCTGGCGCTGGATATAGATGGTGTCGTTCTGGTCGGCGAGCCAGCGCAGCAGCGGATGGTCGCGGATCTCGGCCTTCGACACGAACCGCGTTCCCGTCGCGCCGGCGAGGACGAGGATGTCGAGCCAGCTGACATGGTTGGCGATCACCAGGCAGTGCGCGTCGAGCGGCGTCCCGATAGTGGTGACTCGCGCCCCGCAGATCCACCCGGCCGCGCCCAGAAAGCGGCGGGGGAGCGGCGAGCGGCCGAACAGCTTCGCGACCAGGTGAGGAGGAAGGCAGGCGAGCAACAACAGCAGCAATCCGGCGATCCGCATCACCGCGACCGCGCGCAATGGCTCAGTCCTTGCGGTCGACGGCGACGCCGTACAGCTCCATCCGGTGGTCGACGAGGCGGAAGCCGAGCTTCTCGGCGATACGCCGCTGGAGCGACTCGAGTTCCTCGTCGACGAACTCGATGACCTTGCCGGTCTCGACGTCGATCAGATGATCATGATGTTCGTCCGACGCCGCTTCGTAGCGCGAGCGGCCGTCGCCGAACTCGTGGCGCTCGAGGATGCCGGCCTCTTCGAACAGGCGGACGGTGCGATAGACGGTGGCGATCGAAATGCGCGGATCGACCGCGGCGCAGCGCATGTGGAGCGCCTCGACATCGGGGTGATCGTCGGCTTCCGACAATACCCGCGCAACGACCCGCCGCTGGTCGGTGATACGCAACCCCTTGGTCGCGCACAGGGTCTCGATGTCGATGATGTGGGGCATCTTTGAAAAGCCTAAGCGAGGGCGATGTCCCAGTCAAAGCGAAATCCTCCCCGGGCGAACCCGGGGAGGGTCGAAGTTCAGCGTGCCTTGGCGGGTGCCGGCTTGCCGGCCGGGGCGGTCTTGCGGCGCTTGGTGCCCAGACCGATCGACTTGGCCAGCGCGCGGCGCTGTTCGGCATAGTTGGGCGCGACCATCGGATAGTCGGCGTTGAGGCCCCACTTCTGGCGATACTGGTCAGGCGTCATCGAATAGTGCGTCATCAGGTGCCGCTTGAGCATCTTCAGCTTTTTGCCGTCTTCGAGGCAGACGATATAGTCGGGCTTGATCGACGAGCGGATCGGAACCTTGGGCTCGGGCTTGGCTTCGGGAACCGGGGTCGCCCCCGTCAAGCCGGCGAGCGCGCCGTGGACGTTGGAGATGAGTAGCGCCAAGTCGTTGACCGACACGCTATTGTTGCTGACGTGCGCCGCGACGATGTCGGCGGTCAGGGTGATCAGCGTGTCGTCGTTGGAATCCATGTCCATCTTTACTTCTTTCCGAGCTGATTAGAAATTGATCCTGCCTTTGTCACGACAGTCGAGAACCGTAGTAATAGCGCGGAGAAGATATCGCAAGCCGCAAGCAAGGTTTGACGCAAGTTAACCTTGGTTTGGCTCGAGGACCAGCGTCAAGGCGTCGAACTGACTGCCATCGGCGCCACGGTAATAGTGATGGCGGCGACCCGCGACCGCAAACCCCGCCTCCCGATACATGCCGGCCGCAAGATTTCCGTCGCGCACCTCGAGATGAAGCCGCCGGGCTCCGCACCTCGACGAATGGGCGATGAAATGGCCGAGCAAGGCGCGGCCGATCCCGCTCCGCTGGAACCGCGGAGCGACACCGATCAACAATAGTTCGGCCTCGTCGGCAACGGTGCGAAGCAGTGAAAAGCCGCGCGCCTCGGCCGACGCCTGCTCGCGCGCCAGGGTCAGGACCACGCCCGACATCGGCATGATCCCGGCGCACTGCGAGCGGGTCCACGCTTCGCCATAATCTGGCGAGAATGCTCCGGCCATGATCGCCATTACCTCGTCGAGCTGATCTACCTCAGCCCGTTCGAACAGCAGCGTGGCGGGGCGGGGAGCGAGGCTGCTCATGCCGCTTTTGGCCGTGCGTCGGGCGCGCGGACGTACAATGGTTTTGCCGGCAAGGTGCGAAGCTCGGGTGGCAGTCGCAACGCGTGGCGCGCGCTGGCGACGAGGTCGAGAGCCTCGCCGGATCCGCGCGCTTCGACCAGCGCGGCGGCTCCGCTGCCAACGGCGAGTCCGGCCGGAAATGCCGCGGCGGCTTCGGTCGGGGCGAGGTTGGCGACCTCACTCGTCGCGGCAAAGGGCGCGCGGGTGAACGACTGGACGAACAGCTCGCCGTGGCCGCCAGCCAGCGCCGCGACGACCGGTTCGTCGCCCGGCGCGGAGGCGGCGAGGAGGGCGAGGCTGGGCATGCCGCGGAGGATCGCATCCCAGCCGATGGCGAGGCCGTGGGCGGCGGCGAGAGCGACGCGCAACCCGGTGAAGCTGCCCGGGCCAGTGCCGACAAGGATGTCGGTGGGGGTGCGACCGGCGAGTAGTTCATCGATCATCGGCACCAGTCGCTCGGCATGGCCGCGTCCGATCAGTTCGTCGCGCCGGGCAAGGAGCGCGCCGTCGGTGGCGAACAGCGCGGCGGTGCAGGCCGCGGTCGAACAGTCGAATGCCAGGATCAGCTTAGCGTCTCCCCATGCGATCGAGGGCGAGACTGGTCCGATCGTGGGCCGAGCGCAATGGGAAAAACCGCCGAAATCAGACCGCTTCGACGGTCTCGACCTCGGGCACATAATGTTTGATCAGCCCTTCGATGCCGCGCTTCAACGTTACGGCGGACGACGGACAGCCGGAGCAGGCGCCCTGCATCGCGAGGTAGAGCGTGCCCTTGGCATAGCCGCGATAGACGATGTCGCCGCCATCCTGCGCGACCGCCGGGCGGACGCGGGTTTCGATCAACTCCTTGATCTGGTCGACGATGTCGGCGTCGGCGGGGTCTTCCTCGACCGCCATCGCGGCGCCGTCGTCACTGGGGTCGATCGTGATCCCGGCGGCGGTGCCCGGAGCGAACAGGGGCGCATCGGTGACGAAATGGTCGAGCAGGATCGACAGGACGTCGGGCTCGAGCTCTTCCCATGCGGCCGCCGGTTTCGCGCTGACCGAGATGAAGTCGCGGCCGAAGAACACGCCGTCGACGTCGCCGGTGGCGAACAGCGCATGGGCGAGCGGGCTGGCCTCGGCGGCGGTCGCGGTCGGGAAATCGCGGCTGCCGGTCGCCATGACGGTGCGGCCGGGGAGGTATTTCCGGGTCAGCGGATTGGGCGTGGCTTCGGTCTCGATCAACATGGGGGTAATGTGGGCGTAGCGCTCCCGATGATCAAGCCTTGGTCTCGCCCGGCGATTCCCAACTGTCGTCGATCATCTTGATCAGCGCGGAGAAATCCTTCCCCGCGCCGCCGCGATCGACGAAGCGCTGGAACAGCTCTTCCGCCTCGCCGCCCATCGGGGTGTAGGCGCCGGCTTCCCGCGCGGCTTCCATCGCCAGCTTGAGGTCCTTGAGCATCAGCGCGGCGGCGAACCCGCCTTCGTAATTGCGGTCGGCGGGGGTTTCGGGGCCGACGCCCGGGACCGGGCAATAGGTCGTCATCGACCAGCTTTGCCCCGACGCTTTCGACGAGATGTCGTAGAAGGTCTGGAGGTCGAGCCCGAGCTTTTGCGCGAGCACGAAGGCCTCGCAGGTCGCCGCCATGGTCGCGCCCAAGAGCATGTTGTTGCAGATCTTCGCCGCCTGTCCGGCACCCGCGGCGCCGGCGTGGATCACCGCCTTGCCCATCTGCTCGAGAAAGGGCCGCGCCCGCTCGAACGCTTCGTCCGATCCGCCGACCATGAAGGTCAGCGTGCCGCCGTCGGCCGCGGCGATCCCGCCCGAAACCGGGGCGTCGACCATGGTGAAACCAGCGGAGCCGGCCTCGCTGGCGACGGTCCTGGCGGTGGCGACGTCGATCGTCGAGCAGTCGATCAGGAGTGCGGATTTCGGCGCGGCGGCGAACACCGATGCGCGATAGACGTCGGCGACATGGCGCCCGGCGGGGAGCATGGTGACGACCGCATCGGCGTCGGCAAGCGCTTCGGCGGGCGAGGCGGCGCGGGTGCAGCCCTTGGCCTCGGCGCGGGCGAGTGCGTCGGCGCTGAGGTCGAAGGCGCGCACCTCATGCCCCGCCTTCGCGAGGTTCGCGGCCATCCCGCCGCCCATGTTGCCCAGCCCGATGAATGCAACGCGTGCCACTCGACTCTCCCGACGATTTCGCTCTGTCCCTAGCGGCACACAGCGCCCCCGCGCCAGCCCCTATACTGCCCTTCGAAATCCGCCAATCTTCCCAATGTTCGCACTGACGTGGGTTAATTTCGGGCGAAGCGGCGGGGCGCGCAACGGGTGTTTGGACGGAACTCGCCCGGCGACTCGGGGCAAGAAGATGATGGCAGAAAGCGGGTGCTGTAGGACAGTGTTTTGTTCGGCGCGACGGACGGCGTGGCGCGCGGCGTGAGGGATGAGGTTGGGGGACTCAGGAGACGGCCACCGCCATCCCCTTGCCGCGCTGCGTGACGTGGTGAGGAATGCCGGGAATCACGATGCGAGCAAGGCGGGCCATCGCGACACGCCTGGCAATTCGCTGAACGACCGTCAATTAAGTGCACTGTCACCGTAATTGTGTCACCGTAATTCGGTAATTGTAATTCTCGGCTTAGCAGCGAAGGATCACATGAGGGTAAACGAGACGCTTGGCCGATCTCCAGCAACGTGAACCAGCTTAAGCGGCAGTCTTTTGGATTTTCTGGGGTTCGACTTCAGAAGGGTTTGCCACCGATCGGCCTCTGTCGGTGCGAGAGGAAAGGCGACCCTGCAGCCCTCATGGAAAACAGCACCACTCTCAGGATCGGCCACGTCGCTAGGCAGCACCGCGCAAAGCACATCTTCCGCGCATTCCCGAGGATGGACGACCAGATCGATTGTGTCGATCGCGCCCACCATGTGGTCGAGGCGCAGGCCATTTGGCCAAATGTGGAGTTTCAAGTCCCAGTCGACCATGTTGGCAGATGCCACGAAGGCTTCGCTGGCCCAATGATCGGCCGGACGCCATCCTGCGAGCCAGCGAGAGACGTCGTAGAGGCCGTGTTCGTTCCAACAAATCTGTTCTC
>JBKJMA010000215.1:0-2799 GCA_046596505.1 Sphingomicrobium sp. | reverse complement strand
CGCGGGGATGGCGGCGAACAGGCCGATCGCGGTGGCGAAGAGCGCTTCGGCGATGCCCCGGGCGACGACTGCCAGGCTGGTATTATTCGCTCCGGCGATCGCGGTGAAGCTTCGCATGATCCCCCAGACAGTCCCGAACAGCCCGACAAACGGCGCGACCGCGCCGACCGTGGCGAGGATGTTGAGGCGGTCGGACAGGCGGTCGAGTTCGCCAGCGATGGCGTTGTTCATCGCGCCGGACAATCGCTCGCGGGTGCCCGAGCGGTCGGCGTTGCGCAGTTTCGCCGAACGCCGCCACTCGTCGAGTCCGGCGGTGAGGATGGCGGCGCCGGGGAGCCGCTCGGCGCCGCGGCGCGAGGCGAACTCCTCGATGTCCTTGGCACTCCAGAAGTCGTTCTCGAACGCGGCTCCGGCGCGGTTGAGGCGGCGCAGGCGGGTGGCGTGGGTGAAGATGATCGCCCAGGTCCACACGCTCGCGGCCAACAGCCCGAGCATGACCAGCTTCACGACGATATCGGCGTGGAGAAACAGGATGAGCGGCGACATCAGGTCGGTGCTTGCGGTGACTGGGGGCATCAGGCCTCTTGTTTCTGGATTGCGTCGAACCGCTCGACCCAGTCCCGCGGCTGGCGGGTCGGCCGACCGTCGGGGGTGAGAAAAGCGGCGGTGATGGTCGCCGAGGCCAGCAATTCGGCTCCGCGCATGACTTGCTGATGAATGAACACACTCGCCGCGCGGACCCGTTCGACGGTCGAGACGAGCACGAGGTCGTCACCGAGTTTCGCCGGGCGGTGATAGCGGATGTTCGCCTCGGCGACGGCGTAAACCCCGGTTCCGCCGTCGATCGCGGCGCGCTGGTCGATCCCGGCGGCGCGCAGCATGTCCGAGCGGGCGCGCTCCATGAACTTCAGATAGTTCGCGTAATAAACCACGCCGGCGGTGTCGGTGTCCTCGAAATAGACGGTCAGCGCGAAGCGGTGCTCGGGGCCGACGAAGCCGCCGCGGTAGGGCTGGTCGAGGGGGGAGCCTGCCATGACGGAGGCCTTAGCCGGGCGGGAGTCGGAGGGGCAACCCCTGCGCTGACGTCGCGGATGCGCGCGATGAGGTCGCCCTGGGCTTCGGCGATGTCGTTCAAATGCATGCCCCAGCCGGGGAGAAAGAAGCCCATCATGCCGACTTCGCCGCCGATGCGGTCGGTGCGGCGCTGGCCGGGGGCGGTCTCGGTGCGGATCGAGAGGTAGCCGCGGGGGCCGTCGTTGACGCAGCGGGCGGAGACGAGGTCGGTGGTGTGGAGGAAGGGCGTTGGCGGCGCGCCTTCGGACGACCATCTGACCGGGCCACCGGGAGTGGAGGCCCAACCGTGGCCGTTCCAATAGCTGTCGAGCCTGCGCCAGCCGGTCGCGCCGGGGCTTGCCGGATTGGTGCAGGCGACGGTCATCCGGGGCGGGGTCGCGTAGCCAAAGAGCGCGCCTTCGGGGGGAGCATTGTTGATGCGGTAGCTCGACCAGGCGAGGACGCAGCCGGTCTCGCTCTTGCGGCTGCACAGCGGGGTCGACTTGAAGGTACCGCCGACGAGCTTGCCCTGCGGGACGAGGACGTTGAAGCCGGGGACGATCGCAAGGAGCAGGCGCTTCGCCTCGAGGCGGCCCTCGATCTCGTTGGCGAGCAGCATCTGCAGAAGGAGCGAGCCCTGGCTGTGACCGATGAGAACGAACGGTCGGTTCGAATTGCGGGTGGTAAGGAACTGGCGCCAGGCGGTCGCGACGTCGCTGTAGGCGAGGCGCACCGGGCCGGTGACGTCGCCGCCGGTGGTCGCGACGGCAACCGCGCTGGCCGTCATCTGGCGGTAAATCGGGGCGAAGGTCCGGCAGACGCTGCCGAAGCGGGCGAGCTGGTTCTGGACGGCGTAGAGCTCCTCGCTGTCGGACGGGGTGAGGTCGCTGTTGAGGCCGGGGTCATGGCTGACGGTGGGATAGACGTAGAAGCAGTCGACCGGAGGGCTTCGCGTGGGTGCCGCGGTGGTGCGAGCGGCGTAGCCGGTGGCGGGAAGGTCGGTGGTGGCGAGAGGGATGGCGCAAATGTCCTTGCGGCCGGGAAGGCAGAGCCAGTTGGCGTCCTTGCCGTAATCGACCGGGGCCTGGGGGTTGGTCGGCTGCGCGGTGGCGGGGGCGGGCAGGATCGAGAAAGCGGCGGCGGCAAAAAACAGGATGCGCATGATTACTCCACGTCGAACAGGCCGGTCTGAGCAGTGGCGGGCGGGGTCAGGCCGAGGTGGCTCCAGCCGCGTCCGTTAAGGCAGCGGCCTCTTGCGGTGCGAGCGATCAACCCAAGCTGAATGAGGTAGGGCTCGATGACGTCCTCGATCGTGTCGCGCGGTTCGCTAAGGCCCGCCGCCAGCGTTTCGACCCCGACCGGCCCGCCGTTGTAGAGGTCGGCGATCATGGTGAGGTAGCGGCGGTCCATCGCGTCGAGGCCGAGCGCGTCGATCTCGAGCCGGGTCAGCGCGCGGTCGGCTGCGCCGGCGTCGATCGCGGCATTGCCCGCGGCGTGGGCGAAATCGCGCACCCGGCGCAGCAGGCGGCCGGCGATGCGCGGGGTACCACGGCTGCGACGGGCGATCTCGTGCGCGCCGTCCTCGGTGAGGTCGGCGGCGAGCAGGCGGGCGGCGCGGCGGACCACAAGCTCTAGCTCTTCGACGGTATAGAAATTGAGCCGCACCGGAATCCCGAAGCGGTCGCGCAGCGGGGTCGTGAGCAGCCCCTGGCGAGTGGTCGCTCCGATCAGTGTAAAGCGCGGCAG
>JBKJMA010000250.1:0-19395 GCA_046596505.1 Sphingomicrobium sp. | reverse complement strand
CGATGGTCGCGCCGAGCTTCGTTCGCCAACCTGCGGCAGCCGGGTTCGCGTCGGAGTGCGGGTTGACGCCGGAGGGCGGGTCATGGCGCTCGGGCAGCACGTCGAAGCGTGCGCCTTCGGGCAGGCCAGCGCGGCGCTAATGGGGGCTCATGCAATCGGCCGCTCGCGCGACGAGGTTGCGGTCGCCGTGGCCGAACTGACACATTGGCTGTCGGGGGAATGCAATCACCCCGGTGCCTGGCCCGGGCTGCCGACGCTCGCTCCCGCAAGGGACAAGCGCGGACGGCATGGCGCGATCCTCCTGCCTTTCCGGGCATTGCTCGCCGCAATCGACGACGCGGCTTAGCCGTTGTTCGCAGCGCCCTGCAGGTGGCGCTGGAGTGCTTCCACGATCGTCTCGACCACCTCGGCATGCGCACCGTGGCTGCTCGTCACATGAATATGCGCTTCGGCGTAAGCGGGCGCGCGCTCGGCGGCGAGGCGGGTGAGCACCTCTTTCGCGTCGGGGCCTTTGAGCAACGGCCGCGTGTCGCGCCGCGCGGTGCGCTCGGCGAGCACGTCGACCGGTGCGTTGAGCCACACCGTGATCGCGCGCTCGTTGAGGAGGCGGCGGGTCTGCGGGTCGACATAGGCGCCGCCACCGGTCGCGATGACCCGGACCGCGCCTTCGATCAACCGCGCCACCAGCCGCCGCTCGCCGTCGCGAAAGCTCGCCTCGCCATAGCGTTCGAACACCTCGCCCGCCGGCGCGCCCGCGGCGTCCTCGATCGCTTCGTCGCTGTCGATGAAGTCGAGCCCGAGCCGCCGCGCGAGCCGCTTGCCGATGGTCGACTTGCCGACCCCCATCAGTCCGACAAGGACGACCGGACGGTCGAGCGGCAGGCTGATCGGGATAACGACATTATGCACAACGCAGGGCTATACATGGGGGCGCAAGGTCGGGCAAAAGCCCGTTTCGTTCGAACAGCAAAGTATTTTTTATGGCCCGTGATAGCCTCAACCGAATTCAGTCGGCGCCGATGCGCCGCCGCCCGATGTCGCCGCTGATACCGCTGGTGGTGGTGCTGGTGCTGATCGTCGGGGGGCTGTTCCTGCTGTCGCGCAGTGCCAGCGAACAGCCGGTGCAGCCGATCGAGGTCGATGTCGCGCATGATGCGGCCGCGCGCTAGGCTCTTTGCCGCTGCGGCGGTGGTCGTGCTGGCGCTTCCGGCGCTGGCGCAGGATCGGCCGACGTCGATCCTGCCGCCGGGCTTCGGCGATCCCGCGCCGCCGCGGATTAATACCGCGCCAGCACCCTCAGCCGCCGGCGCGCAGCCGTCCGCGACCCAGGCGCCCTCGTCTTCGGCGACGCCCGACAGCGGTGCGACGGTCGCCAGCGGCGCCGGCGAGGACCAGATCGCGACGAGCGATTCGCTGACCATTGCCGACGAAGCCGCCGCCGACGTTCCCGAACCGCAGGAAGTGCCCGACGCGGCGCGGCGCGACGCTTCGCTGGTTGGCCGCCTCGATCCGGTCGCGATCGGGCTTGGTGCCGAGCCGTGGGGCGCGGCGCACGGGTTATTCCTCGAACAGGCGATGCGCCGAACCGAAGGCGCGCTGCCGTCGCGCTGGCTGCATATCGCGCTGCGCAACGCGCTCCTCGCTCGCGCGCCGACGCCGTTCGGTCTCGACCCCGCCGACTGGGTCGCCGAGCGCAGCTGGCTATTGCTCCGCATGGGCGAGGCCGACGCCTCGCGGATGCTGGTGGCGGGGGTCGACGTCTCCGATTTCACGCCGAAGCTGACGCAGGTCGCTGTGCAGAGCGCGCTCGCCAACGCCGATGCCGCGGGCCTGTGCCCGCTGCGCGATGGGGTCGGCAAGGTCGAGCCGCGCGTCGCCCCGCTGATCGACGCGATGTGCTCGTCGCTGTCGGGCAATCCCGAGGCCGCCGCCGCCGATATCGACCAGTCGCGTCGGCGCGGCCGGGTGGGCGGGATCGACGTCAGCCTCGCCGACAAGCTGGTCGGGGCGGGCGCCGACACGGCCCGCGCCGTGACGATCGAGTGGGACCCGGTCGACAATCTCAATGTGTGGCGCTTCGGGCTCGCCACGGCGTCAGGGATCATGCCGCCCGATCGGTTGATGAGCAGCGCGGCGGTGCAACTTCGCGCGTGGGCCGCGCGGGCGCCGATGCTGTCGGTCGAGCAGCGCCTGCCCGCCGCGCGCATCGCCGCCGGGCTGGGCGTCTTCTCGGGCCGATCGCTGGTCGATCTCTATTCGGGCATCTATGACCGCACCGATCCCGACGAACTGACGCAAAGCGACGCCTGGCAGTTGCGCCTCGCCTTCGCCGGCAAGGACCAGGACGCGCGCCTCGCCGCGATGCGCCGGCTGTGGGACAAGGCCAAGGACCCGCTCGAAATAGAGGCGACGCGGGCGATGCTCGGGCTTGCGGCGAGCCGCGTGGTGCCCGACGATTCTCTCGCCGCCGATGCGCCCAGCATCATCGCATCGCTGCTCGCCGCCGGGCTCGACGAGGACGCCGCGCGCTGGGCGCCGGTGGTCGCGGGGATGAGCTCGGGCCAGGGCGACCGTTGTTGGGCGATGCTCGCGCTGGCGGCGCCGTCGACCCGCGGGATCGATGTCAGCTTCAACCGCATCGATAAGTTTATCGATCGCGATACGAGCAACGAGCATCGCCGCGGCGCGCTGCTGGTCGCGGGGTTGGCCGGGCTCGGGCGGATCGACGGAGCGACCGCGTTGCGCCTGTCGAGCCGCTACGGCTTCGGGTTTGAACGGCGCAGCGGATGGAGCAACATGATCGACGGCGCGGCTAGGCGCGGGCAGGGCGGCACCGTGACGATCCTCGCCGGGCTGGCGTTCCAATCGCCGCAATGGACCGGGATCCCGGCGCGCTTTCTGTTGCACAGCGTCAGCGCGCTCAACGACACCGGCCAGCGGTTCAACGCGCGGATGATCGCCGCCGAGGCGCTCAGCCGGTCCTGACGCGGTGACCGAAGCCGACCACGCGCTGGTCGACCGCTTCCTCGACATGATGGCCGCCGAGGCGGGGGCGGCGCGCAACACGCTGCTCGCCTATCGCCGCGACCTCGAGGCGGGGGCACAGGCGCTGGGTGAGGTCGGGACGGCCGACGTGCCGGCGCTGCAGAAGCTGGGAGCGGCGTGGCGTCAGCTTGCTCCATCGACGGTCGCGCGACGGGCGTCGGCGCTCCGGCGATTTTACGGCTTCCTGCTCGACGAGGGCCTGCGCGACGACGATCCGTCGGCCGCGCTGCCGCGCCCGGTCCATCAGCGCCCCTTGCCGCGGATCCTCGACGCGAACGAGGTCGAGGTCATGTTTCGCGAGGCTGAGGACCGCGCCGCGTCGGGGCAACCACTTGCCCTGCGCAATCTCGCGCTGCTTGAATTGCTCTATGGATCGGGCCTGCGGGCGACTGAGCTAGTCTCGCTGCCGCGCGGGGCGCTGCGCCCGGGCCAGCCGTTCCTGATCCTCAAGGGCAAGGGCGGAAAGGAGCGGCTCGTACCGATCTCCGAGCGAGCCCATGCCGCCGCGGCGCGTTGGGTCGAGACGCTGCCGAAGGAGGGCCAATGGCTGTTCCCCGGCGGCAAGGCGCATTTGAGCCGGGTACGCCTGTTCCAGATCGTCCGGGCCATGGCTGCGGTGGCGGGGATCGCCCCCGACCGGGTCAGTCCGCACGTCCTGCGCCATGCCTTCGCCACCCACCTGCTCGCGGGCGGCGCCGACCTGCGCGTGCTCCAGGCGTTGCTCGGCCACGCCGACATCGCCACGACCCAGATCTACACCCACGTCGACAGCGCCCGGCTGGTCGAGCTGGTCAACGCGCGCCATCCGCTCGCCGACAAACGGTAGAGTATGTTTCAGGTGAACTGCACCGGGTGCGGGCCGGTTCCAAACCAGCGAAGCGAAAATAGACCTTAACGGCTGATCGTTGACGCCGAAGGGGGTGCGGCTTACGCCCCGCCGCTTATGGCAATCACCTACCTAGATTTCGAAAAGCCGATCGCCGAGCTCGAAACCCGCGTCGCCGAGCTCAAGGCGACCGCCGATGCCGGGTCGATCGATCTTGGGCCCGAGGTCGCACGGCTCGAAGTCAAGGCGTCGAAGCTGCTGCGCGAAACATATTCGCGGCTGACCCCGTGGCAGAAAGCGCAGGTCGCGCGGCACCCCGAGCGGCCGCATCTCAACGATTATCTCGAGGGGATGGTCGACGAGTTCGTTCCGCTGGCGGGCGACCGCGCGTTTGCCGACGATCCGGCGATCATCGGCGGGCTCGGGCGGATCGACGGGCGGCGGGTGATGGTCATCGGCCATGAGAAGGGTGACGACACCGCGAGTCGCTTGCGCCACAATTTCGGCATGGCCAAGCCCGAGGGCTACCGCAAGTCGATCCGCCTGATGCGCCTCGCCGACCGCTTCGGTATCCCGGTCGTCACGCTGGTCGATACGTCAGGCGCGTTTCCAGGAGTGGAAGCCGAGGAGCGCGGCCAGGCCGAGGCGATCGCCCGCTCGACCGAACAATGCCTCGCTTTGAAGGTGCCGCTGGTTGCGGTGATCGTCGGCGAGGGCGGGTCGGGCGGCGCAGTTGCAATCGCCGCCGCCAACCGCGTGCTAATGTTCGAATATGCCATCTACTCGGTCATTTCGCCTGAGGGTTGCGCCTCGATCCTGTGGCGCACCGCCGATCGCGCGGGAGACGCGGCGGAAGCGATGAAGGTGACCGCGAACGACCTGAAATCGCTCGGCGTGATCGACCGAATCGTTCCCGAACCGCTCGGCGGCGCGCACCGCGATCCCACCGCCGCGATCGCAGAGCTCAAGTCCGCGCTGATCGAGGAACTCGACGGCTGCGGCCGGTTCGGCCCCGAAGAATTACTCGCCCAGCGTCGCGCCAAGTTTCTCGCCATCGGTTAGACCCCGATGCGAGGCTGATTCACGCTCTGGGTGGGATCGCTTCGCGCTTCGACCTCGAACGATCAGCGTTTGTTCGTTACGGAACCATCCGCCCGCCACACCGGTTTCTTGCCCGAGAAATCTTGAAGTTCTGGAGAGTGACGATGCGCAAACCCCTGTTGATACTTACCGCCGCGGCGTTGATCGCGACCCCCGCACTGGCGCAATTGCGCTCGCTGCGCCAGAGCGACGTGGCCGAGGCGTCGAAGCAGCACGCCCAGATCGTGGCCGAGTTCGGCGGCGCCGAGACGGGTGCCCGCGCCAACTATGTCGAGGCGATCGGGCGCCGGGTTGCCGCTCAGTCGGGCACCGCCAATGCCGGGCAGATCTATCATTTCACGACGTTGAACTCGCCTGTCGAAAACGCCTTCTCGGTCCCCGGCGGCTATGTGTACATCACCCGCCAGCTGATGGGCCTGATGGGCGACGAAGCCGAACTCGCGTTCGTGCTCGGCCACGAGACGGGCCACGTCGCCGCTGACCACAGCCGCACTCGCCAGAAAGCCAGCACGCGCAACTCGATCCTCGGCGTGTTGGGCGCGATCGTCGGAGGGGTCGTCGGCAACAACCCGTTCGGCAGCCTGATCAGCCAGGGGCTTCAGCGCTACGGCCAGCTCGCCACGCTGAGCTTCTCGCGCCAGCAGGAATATGAGGCCGACCGGCTCGGCATCCGTTACCTTGCGCAGGCGGGATACGATCCGACCGCCGGCGCGACGATGCTCGACGCGCTGACCCGCTCGGCGGCACTCGAGACGCGGGTGCAGGGCAAGACCGGGCGCTCGACTCCGGAATGGGCCATGACTCATCCGCTGTCGCAGAACCGCTCGGTCCAGGCGCTCCAACTCGCCCGCCAGTTCGCCCGTCCGGGGGCGGCGATGCGCAATCGCGACGCCTTCCTGGCGCAGCTCAACGGCGTCAAGGTCGACGACGATCCGGCGCAGGGCATCGTCGATGGCACCAGCTTCACCCACCCCGACCTGCGGCTGCAGTTCGTCGTCCCGGTCGGTTTCCAGATGTCGAACAGCGCCGACGCGGTGACCATCGAAGGTTCGTCGGGCAAGGCGCAATTTTCGGGTGGCCGCTTCGACGGCAACATGCAGACCTATGTCGGCCAGGTGCTGCAAAAGCTGACCGGGGGTCAGACCGAGGTCCAGATGGGTCCGCTCCAGCAGACCAGTGTCAACGGCATCCCCGCCGTCTACACGACCGGCCGCGCGCAGACCGACGGCGGGGTCGTCGATGTCAGTATTTTTGCCTATCAGTGGAGCGCGAACACTGCCTATCACTTCGTCATGCTGACGCAGGGCGGGCAGGGGATTGGGCCGTTCCAGTCGATGGTCGGCTCGCTCAGGCGGATCACGCCAACCGAAGCGGCGGCGATTCGGCCGCGCATCCTCCAGGTCACGACGGTGCGGTCGGGCGACACGCCGCAGTCGCTGGCAAGCCGTATGGCCTACCGCGATTATCAGCTCGATCGCTTCCTCTCGCTCAACAACCTCCAGGCAAATTCTCGCCTGGTGCCGGGAAGCAAGGTCAAGCTGGTCGTTTACGGCACTCGGCGATAGCAGAGAGAAAGGCGTTAGTGGGCCAGATGGTATTGCCGGAGTGTCCAGTCCCGGCATGATCGCCTGGCGTCGCCGCCTAGTTGTTCTGCACCTCCGAGTTGATCCTGGTCCACATCCCGGCGGTACCACCACCGAGCGAGCCCAGTCCTGCCGTCATCGCAATGATGATCAGGGCACAGATCAACCCGTATTCGACCGCCGTTGCTCCGCGCTGGTCGGCGCGAAGCATGCGCAATGTTCTTGGGATAGCGTTCAAGCTTCCCTCCTCTGGTCCACGTCCACGCGATGAGAATTAAAGGTGCAGGGTTAAGGAACCGACGTCGAAGCGAAGTTAATAATTCGTGAGGCTTGCTTGCGAATTCGCGTCGTCCGGGGTCCACGCGGCGAAGTGAATAATCTCGACGATTTCAGTGGTCCGACCATCCACCGCGGCGGCGGAGAAAGCGGCGCGGGCGGCGGCGACACCCCGCCGCAGCACCGGGCGGCGCGGGCGGGCGACGAGGCGATTGGTGGCGGCCATGCCGCGCAGGTCGCGGACCAGCGCGTCGAGGCTCGAATAGCGCAGGCTGACCCGGTCGACATCGACCACCGGTGCGACAAACCCTGCGTTGGCGAGCAGCGCGGCGAAGCTCGGCGGGTCGATGCGCGGGTGGACATGCGCGCTCGCCCCGCCCTCCGCCTGGTCGGCGGCCATCATCGCGGTGCGCAGGGCGGGTAGCGAATCACCGCCCGCAAACGCGCCGAGGAACAGCGCGCCCGGGGCGAGAATGTGGCGCAGCGCGGTCAGCAATCCCGGGAGATCCTCGGCGGTGTCGAGCGCGCCAATGCTGAGGCAAAGATCGGGCATCGCAGGGGGCAGCGTATCGTCACCCGGTTCGATTGCGGTGACGTGACCGATGCCGGCTGCGTGCAATCCCTCCACCCAGCCGGGCAAAACTGGTCCATAGATCAAGCCCGAGGAGAAGGTGCGCGCGACCAGGGCGAGCCGATCGAGGCAGTCGACGAACGCGCGTTCGTACAGGAAATGGTCGCCCCCCATCGTCGCGCCGCGCGCGCGGCGGAGGGGCAGGAGGGTCGCGTCGAACAGGGGCCCGGTCATCACGCGCGCTTGTGCGATGACGCCGCCCGCGCGACAAGGGTGAACGCGCGATCGGGGTGATCGCGCAATGGGGGCGACGAATGACGGGGGTCGGGGCGATGTGGGGTGTGGCGCACGTCCGGCGGGGCGGTCTGTGGCTGCTCGACCTCGTCCTGCCGCCGCGCTGTCCCGGGTGCGGGGCAATCGTCGGGACGCTCAACAGCTTCTGTCCGCCGTGCTGGACCAGCCTCGATTTCCTTGGGCACAGCGGCTGCGAGAGTTGCGGAATCCCGCTCGAGGCAACCGATCACGGGACGTGCGCCGGATGCATGGCGCGGCCGCCCCGCATTGCCCGCTCGCGCGCCGCCGTGGCCTATGGCGACATCGCGGGTTCGCTCGCGATCCGGTTGAAATATGGCCGCAAGATCGCGTTGGCGAAAGCGATGGCGCGCTACATGCTGCCGCTTGTCGGCGAATTGCCGGCGGACGCGCTGCTGGTCCCGGTACCGCTCCATCGCCGGCGGATCGCGGCGCGCGGCTTCAACCAGTCGCTGCTGATCGCGCGCGAGATCGGCCGCAAGCGGGGCGTTCGCGTGGCCCCGCGCCTCATCCGCCGGATTCGCCCGACCCCGCCGCTCAAGGGGATGAGCTTTACCGAGCGGCAGAAGACGGTCGCGGGCGCGTTCGCGCTTGTCGCGAAGGCCGACATCGCGGGCCGGACAATCGTCCTGGTCGACGATGTCCTCACCACCGGCAGCACCGCCGAGGCCTGCGCCCGAACCCTGCTGCGCGGCGGCGCGGTGCGGGTCGAGCTGCTGTGCTGGTCACGCGTGGTGCGCAACCCTATCTTCGTGCGTTAGGGGCCATCCGGACATCGAGGAGTACCAAGTGGCAAAAGTCGAGATCTACCTGAAGACCACCTGCTCATTCTGCGCGCGCGCGCGCCAACTGCTCGACGGCAAGGGCGTCGCTCACGAGGACTATATTGTCGATATGGGCGGCCCGAAGAAGGCCGAAATGGTCCAGCGCGCCGGCGGCCGCACGACCGTCCCGCAGATCTTCATTGACGGCAAGCATGTCGGCGGGTGCGACGAGCTGTTGGCACTCGACCGGCAGGGCAAGCTCGACGAGTTGCTCGCCGCTTGATGGCGCGCGTCGCGCTTTACCAGGCGCGGACCGGGATCGACCCGGTGGAAAACGCGCGCGCACTGGTCGCTGCGGTCGGCGAGGCCGCGGCGGGCGGCGCGGCGATGCTGTTCACGCCCGAAATGTCCGGCCTGCTCGACTCCGACCGCGAGCGGGCTGGCGCGAAGATCGTCGCCGAAGAGCAGGACACAACCCTCGTGGCGGTGCGCGAGGCGGCGGCGAGCCACGGCCTGTGGGTCAGCCTGGGTTCGCTCGCCGTCCGAGCCGAGGACGGGCGCTTCGCCAATCGCGGCTTCGTCATCGACGGCGGCGGCGAGGTCCGTGGGCGCTACGACAAGATCCACCTGTTCGATGTCGACCTGCCGACCGGCGAGCGGTGGCGCGAATCGGCGGCTTATTGTCCGGGCGAGGCAGCGACGATCGTTCCCGGCACCCCGGTCGGAACGCTCGGCATGACGATCTGCTACGACCTGCGCTTCCCCGCGCTGTTCGAGCGGCTCGCCGAGGCCGGCGCCGACACGATCATCGTCCCCGCCGCCTTCACCGTGCCGACCGGCACGGCGCACTGGCACATCCTGCTGCGTGCCCGCGCGATCGAGGCCGGGCTGTTCGTCATCGCCGCCGCGCAAGGCGGGCGCCACGAGGATGGTCGCGCTACCTTCGGGCACAGCCTGGTGGTCGATCCGTGGGGCGAAGTGCTTCTCGACATGGGGGACAGCGACGCACCGCGGCTGGCCTTCGCCGAGATCGAACTCGCGCGTATCGCCGAGGTCCGCGGGCGAATCCCCGCGCTGGCCCATCGCCGCCCGATTCCCGCAATTTGATTCAGCGCCCGCTCGGCCTTATCGGGATGCCTCATGGCTCCGTAGCTCAGCAGGATAGAGCAGCGGTTTCCTAAACCGAAGGTCGGGGGTTCGAGTCTCTCCGGGGCCACCAACATTCACCAACCGTCACCCAAGGAGCCTGTTCGATGACCGCCTCTCCCGACGATGGCGACCTGGTGCGGCCGTCGACCAAGCTGCCGGTGCCTGACGAAGTCGCCGACGCGGTTCGCACAATGATCCGCTGGGCCGGCGACGATCCCAATCGCGAAGGGCTGCTCGACACTCCCGTGCGGGTTGCGCGCGCTTGGAAGGAATATGCGAGCGGCTATGGCGAGGATCCGGCGGCGTTCCTGTCGCGCACGTTCGAAGAAGTCGGTGGCTATGACGAGATCGTGCTGCTCAAGGACATTCCGTTCCAGTCGCACTGCGAGCATCACATGGCGCCGATCCACGGCAAGGCGGCGATCGCCTATCTGCCGCGCGACCGGGTGGTGGGGATTTCGAAGCTCGCTCGCGTTCTCCACGGCTTTGCCCGGCGGCTGCAGGTCCAGGAACGGCTCACCGCCGAGGTCGCGGACTGTATCTGGGAACAGCTCAATCCGCACGGCGTCGTGGTGGTGATCGAAGCGAGCCACGCCTGCATGACCTCGCGCGGGGTCAAGACGCCGGGAGTGATGATGACCACCAGCCGGATCATGGGCTGCTTTCGCGACGACAACCGCTCGCGGCGCGAAGTCTTCTCGCTGATGGGTTACTGAGGCGGAGATCCGATCGGCCCGTCGCTCTCGCCGTAACGGGCCTTGATGAAGCGCCCTTGGGTTTCGAACGCGGCGACGTCGGATTTCGCCAGATTGTCGGCGACTTCTTCCAGCTTGCCGCGGCCGGCGGCGAGGCCGTCGACGAGGCGCTGCTCAAGGCTGACCCCCTCGCCATCGGACTGGTCGCGGTAAGCGGCGGGCACGTGGACGTAGCGGTCGATCAGGCCGGGCAGGTGGAGCGACATCAGCCGGCGCGCGTCTTGCGCCGCGGGATCGAGCGACTCGACCCGGGCGAGGGTTTCCTTCAACCGCGGCAGCATCGCGCTGATCCTGTCGACCTCGGCTTGCGCGGGGGCGGGAAGCGCGCGGCGGCTGCGGAATAAATAACTGTCGAAGCGCTCGACCATCGGCGCATTGGGGAGGTCGGCGCCGACATTGGGCGGGGCAATCGCGTCGCGCACCGGCATTGCGATCAGCAGCGCGGCGAGGCCGACCGCCAGCGCCACCGCGGCGAGGAAGCCGAACATCCCGATCGGCATGACCAGGCCGACGATGATCGTCAGGATGCCGACTGCGGCGATCGCGATGCCGACCCGGCCAGCGGTCCGCCCGAAGCCCGCATTAAGCCGCTGGCGTTCACGTTTCGCCGCGTCTCTCGAAGTGCCATCACGCGCATCGAGCGACTGGGTGACGCGATCGAACCGCGCGATCGCCCGCTCGACCTTGTCGGTGCTCATCGGCTCAACGCGCCTCGATCGGGGTCAGCGGCGACGAACTGCTTTCGAGCCGGCCCTGGTTCACTCCCTCGGCGCGGGCGATATAGCCCTTCGACTTTTCGACTTCCGATCCGAGCGTGACGACGGTCTGCTTCATGTTGGCTAGCGCCTCGACCTTGAACCGGTCGATCTGGTCCATCGTCTCGTAGATGTTCTGGAACGCGCGCTGGAGCGTTTCGAGCGGGATCGTCGACGTCGCCGCCTGACTGTGAATCGCCGCGGTTTGGGTGCGGAGCAGTTCACCCGTGGAATCGATCATGTTGGCCGTGGTGGTGTTGAGTGCAGTTACCTGCTCGAGCACCAGCCGCTGGTTGGTCATCGCCTGAGCTACCGTTACGGCGGTCCGAAGTGCCGACACCGTCGTCGTCGATGCGCGGTCAACCCCTTTGACAAGCTCGACATTATTCTTTTTGACGAGGTCGAGCGCAAGGTAGCCCTGCACGCTCACCGCCATCTGGGTCAGCAGATCGGTCGTCCGCTGGCGCGTATAGAAAAGCGCCGTCTCCCTGATCGCCTTGGCTTTCGCCGGCTCGGTTGCGTCCAGTTCGTCAGCTTTGTCCTCAAGCTGCTTGTCGAGACTTTTGGAGATGTGGATCATCTGCTCGAGCCGATGCATCGTCTTCCACAACGACGCGCGCTCGGTGTCGATCGCGGCATTGTCCATCAACAACTCGTCCTTGCCGTTGCCGAGGCGGGCGAGGATCGCGCTGATGTGGGTTTGCGAGCTGCGATACTTGTCGAAGTAATTGTTGATGCGGTTGCCGAACGGAATGATGCCGAGAAACTTGCGCCCGGTCATCATCTTGCCGTTCGCCTTGGGGTCGAGTGCCTCGACCGTGCGGCGTAGTTCGGTGAGGTCCGAGCCGATCCCGGTATCGCTGTCGATTGCCTTCACCGGCCGATCGAGGAAACGGTTTGAGGCGCCCGCCGCGTCGGCGATTTCCTTGCGGCCCATCGACGTCAACTGGTCGACCTTTTTGCCGAACTCAGGACTGTTGCTGTCGAGCGCGGCGAGCTCGGCGACATAGGTCGCGACCTTGCTGTCGAGCTCGCTCGTCTCCTCGCTCTTGAGCGGGACGAGCCCAGAGGCTTCCTGCGTCGCCAGCGGCTGCAAGGCTGCTGGCGGATCGAGCTTGAGCTTGGTGGCGGTCGCCGTCGCGGTCGGTTCGCTGGCCATGGTACTTCCTTCAGTTCGTCGTCGCTTGGCGGAGAGGGTGGACGGCCCACCGCGCCACCGCAAGCGCTTCTCGCTGTATTATAGGTGTAAGACGCTGTCCCGCAAGGGGAAGCCTCAACTATGGTCAGCAGCGTCTTAACCACTCACCTGAACGCTTCGCTCACCTTGTCTTGGCTACTGCCTGACACGGGCGAACCGACGCCGGGGAAAGTTTATGCTGAAGTTCCTGCGAAAAATCCTGGGCGACAAGCGGGGCAACGCGCTGCTGATCGTGGCCGGCGCGATGCCGATGATCGTCGGCGCGGCGGGTCTCGCCAGCGACACGATTCAGTGGACGCTGTGGAAGCGCCAACTCCAGCGCGCGGCGGATTCCGCGGCCGTCGCGGGCGTCTATGCCAAGATGGCGGGCCAGGACGTGACGGCGCAGGTAACGAACGACACCACCAAGAACAACCAGACCGGGATCACGCTGCTCACCGCACCGGTGATCACCTTTCCGGCCGCTGCCAATGACTGGACGAACCCAGTCGCGGTGCAGCTTCAGGTGCAAAAGACGCTGAGCTTCAGTTCGATGTTCATGTCGACCACCCCGATCATCACCGCCAACGCGACCGCTGCGGCAGTCCAGACCGGCGATTATTGCGTGGTCAGCCTGGAAAGCACGAACACCACTGGCATCACCGCTGGCGGTAACGCCAACGTCGATCTCGGCTGCGGCATGATCACCAATTCGATTTCGATGGATGCGGCGGTCGCGTTCGGCAGCTCGCTTGTCAAGGCGAGCCCAGTGGCGGCGGTCGGTGGGCTCGACAAGACCGATAATTGGGCGACGGGCACAACCCTGTTGCCGTTCACCATCCCGCAGCCCGATCCGTTCGCGTCGGTGCCTGCCCCGACGATTCCGTCGCCGTGCAATAACACAATAAACGATAAGCCCAGCGACAACACGACGGTTACGGCGGGTTGCTACAAGAGCATGACTGTCCAGGGCACCATGCACCTCAGCGACGGCACGTACGTCATCACGGGCGACATCAACATCAACTCTCAGGCCAAGATCGACTGCAATGCCTGCACGATCATCCTGACCAACAACTCGCCGTCGCAGACTGGCAAGATCACCGTCAACGGCGGCGCACAGCTCAATCTCAAGGCCCCGCTGACCGGCACCTATGCTGGCCTGATGTTTTATCAAAACCGAGGCGCGACCAGCGGGACGACGAACACGATCAATGGGAATAGTGCATCGACTTTTGAGGGTGCGGTCTATTTCCCGAACCAGAACGTCCAATTCACCGGGACTTCGGGTGTTACCTACCAGTGCATCGAACTGGTTGCGCGGCAGGTCACATTCATGGGCAATTCGCAGATCAAGAACAACTGCCCGACCTATCCCGACCCCGACAAGTTCAAGGGACGGCACGTCCGGCTGGTGGCATGATGATGGTTCGTCGCAGCCTCCGCCGGCTGGCGCGCGATGCGCGCGGCGCGGTAATCATCGAACTTGCGATCGCGGCGCCCATCATGGCGTTGTTTCTGGTCGGAATGGTCGATCTCGGGCGTGGCTTTTCGACCAAGCTGCAACTTGAGCAGGCCTCGCAAACCGCGATCGAGAAGGTAATGAATGGCCAGGCGAAATCAGGCGATGCGACCATTGCCACCGCGCTTCAGGTCGAAGCGGCGAATATAGCCGTTGTGCCGACCAATCAGGTAACTGTTGATTTCTGGCTTGAATGCGATGGCGCGAGACAGTCCAGTTATACTACTGTGTGCAGCAGCACGTTGATTGCCCGTCGTTATATGTCAGTCTCGATTAGCAAGGTGTATACGCCGATGTTCGCGATGAGGTTCGCCGGGGCGAGTTCCGACGGCACCTATACGGTGACCGGCAAGACATCGGTGCGCACCCAATGATCCTCAAGATCAAACGCGACGAGCGCGGGCTCGCGACGATCGAGATGGCGTTCGCGCTGCCGATCTTGCTGCTGTTCATCTACGGCATCTTTCAAGTCGGGATGATCATGGCGGCGAGCGCGGGGATGCAGCATGCGTTGGGCGAAGGCGCGCGGTTAGCGACAATCTACCCGACGCCAACCGATACTGCGATCAAGACGCGGATCAATGACAAGTTGTTCGGGGCCTATGTTGGTCAGTTCACGGTTGCCGACCCCGTCGCTGACGCGACCGGCAAGTCGTACAAGGATTTGTCGGTGACCTATACCGTCACCCCGAATTACCTGTTCTTCACCGCGCCGGCGGTTACGCTGGTGCGCAGCAAGCGGGTATATTTGAGCTTCTAGCCGGCGCGCTTGGCGAAGAAGGTGGCGATCGCCTGCTTTACTTCGTTCGAACCCAGCCGCTCGGAGAAATGGCCGTTCTCCACCCCCATCCGCTCGACCACCTCGTCACGGTCGGCGGCGCGCAGGAGCTTCTGGGTCAGGCGCATGGCTTCAGCCGGTTTCGCAAGGAGCGCCGCGACCAGCCGCTCGTAAGCCGCGCTCAATTCGCCTTTCGCGGTCACATGGCTCGCCAGACCTAATTGCATTGCTTCGCGAGCGCCGAAGGGTTCACCAAGCAAAAGGTGCCTCGCAGCCGCGCGACGACCCGCTAGGCGCGGGAGCAGCAGCGAACTCGCCGCCTCCGGCACTAGCCCCAGATCGACGAACGGCATCAGGAAGCGGCAGCCTTCCTCGGCGATCACCAGGTCGCAGTGGAACAGGATCGTCGTGCCAATGCCGACCGCGTTACCGTGTACCGCCGCCAGGATAGGCACTTCGTTGACGGCCAGGGCGCGCAGCAGGCGCCACACGGCAACGTCGTCATCGCTCGCCCGCGCCGGATCGCTGGCAAGGAAGTCGGCGAGATCGTTGCCGGCGGTGAAGTCGACACCTTCGCCGCGGATCGTGATCAGCCGAAGCTCGGGATCGCTTGACGCCCCCTCGATCGCGTCGGCCAGTGCAGCGTACATCGCGACGGTGATCGCGTTGCGCCGCTCGGGGCGCGCGAGGGTGATTGCCAGCACCGCGCCGTCGCGCTCGATCCGCACATGCTCGCTCATCGTTGGTCCCTTCGAATCGGATGACGTTCGCCGCCGGCCCCGCTATCGCGATGCAACTCTCGCGCGCCAAGGGGCCAGTCATGAAATTCTTCGCCGACACCGCCGTCATTTCCGAAATTCGCGAGCTTGCCGACACCGGCCTGCTTGACGGGGTCACGACCAATCCCTCGCTGATCAAGAAGGCCGGGCGCGACTTTATCGAGACGGTGCGCGAGATCGCGACGATCACCACCGGCCCGATCTCGGCCGAGGTCGTCGCGCTCGATCATGACGGGATGATGCGCGAGGCCGAAGTGCTGCGAAAGCTCGCTGACAACATCGCGATCAAGGTGCCGCTGACGGTCGACGGCCTCAAGACGTGCAAGGCGCTGACCAGCGACGGCACGATGGTCAATGTCACGCTGTGCTTCTCCGCGGCGCAGGCGCTGATCGCGGCGAAGGCCGGAGCGAGTTTCATCTCGCCGTTCGTCGGCCGGCTCGACGATGTCGGCTTCAACGGCATGGACCTCATCGCCGACATCCGCATGATCTATGACAATTACGACTTCCCGACCGAGATCCTGGTCGCCAGCGTGCGCCACCCGATGCACATCGTCGAAGCCGCCAAGATCGGCGCCGACGTCGCCACCGCGCCGACCAAGATCCTGATGCAGCTGTTCAACCATCCGCAGACCGACAACGGCATCGCGGCGTTCCTCAAGGATTGGGAAGCGACCGGCCAGGCGATCGGTTAAAGCTACCGCGCAACCGAAATTCGGTTTCATCGCAGCCACTGGATATTAACCCGTTCCGGCGTAAGCTTGATCGCATGGGAAGGATTATTCCATTCGAGGAACGCGCAGTGGCGCAGTTGCGCCAGCGGCTCGGCGCGGCCGAAGAGGCCAACCAGGACCTCATCGCCTTCGCCCGCGGCCATTCGGGTGCCACCGCCTCGATCCACGAAGCGGTACTGGCGGCGATGGATGCCGACGGGTTCGACGCGCTGCTTCATGTCATCACGCAGGAATGGCCGCTGATCCTCGGCCTCGATGCGGTCGCGCTGGCGCTAATCGTTGGGGACAAGGGATTCCGCGCCGACGTCAACGGGGTGCAATTTGTCGCGCCGCAGATGGTCGCGCGGGCGATGCAGGTGAGTAACGGGGTGACGATGCGCAACGTCGAGCGCGGCCATCCGCTGTTCGGCCCGGCACTCACCCTGATCCGTTCCGAGGCGCTCATTCGGATCGACGCCGATGCGCCCTTGCCGAGCGGGCTGTTGGTGCTCGGCCAGCGCAGCAGCCAGAAGCTCGATGGCCGCCACGGCTCGGAATTGATGCTGTTCCTCGGGCGCAGCATCGGGTCTATCATGCGACGGTGGCTGATCGACTAGGCAGCGATTTGGGGGAAGCGCATCCCGCCCGCGCGCTCGCCGCGCGGTGGGGCGGACACCTTGCGCATGACCGGCGCCGATCGATTCATACCGTGCGCGCCTATGTTGCCACCGCCCACCGCTTCATCGAGTTTCTCGGGCGTCATCGCGGCGAGGAGATCGGCCGGTTCGCGATGCTGAAACTGTCGTCGGCGGACTTGCGAGCGTTCCTTGCCGACCGTCGGGCGAGCGGGCTCGGCGCGGCATCGGCGGCGCGCGAAATGTCGGCGGTGCGCGGGTTCCTCAACTTCGCCGCCGAGGAGCAGGGGATGCAGCCGCAATTGCCACGGACCAGGGCGCCGCGTCGCCCGCGCACCCTCCCGCGCCCGGCGAGCCCGGCGGACGCGATGGGCCTTGCGCAGGACGCCGCCGATGGCGCCAGCGAACCGTGGGTCGGACAGCGCGACCTTGCGATCCTGCTGCTGCTCTACGGCTCGGGGTTGCGCGTGTCCGAGGCGCTGTCGCTGACCGCGAGCGCGCTACCGCTTGGACCGGCGATTCGCGTCACCGGCAAGCGCGGAAAGACTCGCGTCGTGCCGGTACTGCCAGCGGTGCGCGAGGCGATCGAAGCCTATGTGGCGGCCTGTCCGTGGCCAATCGCGGCGCATCAGCCGTTGTTCGTCGGGGTGCGTGGTGGGCCGCTCAACGCCGACCTCGTGCGGCGGGCGGTGCGGGCGGCGCGAACCCGGCTGGGGCTCGCCGACAGCGTCACCCCGCACGCGCTGCGCCACAGTTTTGCGACGCACCTGCTCGCACGCGGCGCCGACCTGCGTTCGCTTCAGGAACTGCTTGGCCACGCGAGCTTGTCATCGACCCAGATCTATACCGCGGTCGACGCGGCACATCTGCTCGACGTCTACCGCCACGCGCATCCGCGCGCTTGACGGCACCAAGGCCCGTTCGAGATCGCGCCGCCGCCGAGCGCGCCGGACGACGGGCCGAGACGCTCGCGGCGTGGTGGCTGCGCTTTCACGGGTGGTCGATCCTCGCGATGCGCGCGCGGGTGCGCGGCGGCGAGATCGACATTGTCGCGCGGCGCGGAAAAATGATCGCGTTCGTCGAGGTCAAGGCGAGATCAACCGACTTTGCCGCCGACCTCGCGCTCGATCCCTATCGGCTGCGGCGCGTGTTCGCGGCGGCCGAGACGCTGTTCCACCGCTATCGCCGGCCCGGCGACGACATGCGGGTCGACGCGATCTTCATCGTACCGGGAAAGTGGCCGCGGCACCTCGTCAACCTGTGGCGCGATTAGCCTGGTTGGAGGAAGGGGATGCCGCCGCAGCTGGCGACCAGTGGGGATGAGCAACCCGCTGCGACGGCGAGCAAACGATGCGCGGCAGAGCGTTAAGCGACTTATAAATAACCGTATTGGATGATGCGCTCGGTTTCGATGTGGTTCGAAAGAAAGCGCTTATTCGTCCATATCGGCGGCGCTTTTGGCCCTCTTCGATCGGCGATGATCCCACAACCGCCACGCATAGATGCTGATCAGCGCGATGATCACCGCGTTCGACAGCGGTGCGATGACCTGTTCGATGTCGTGATAATGTTGGCCAAGCTTGTACCCCGCGCCGGCCAGGAACGCGGTCCACAGCGCGGTGCCGATGGTCGAAGCGACGACAAAATTGCGAAACCGCATCGCCAGCAGCCCGGCCGGGATCGACACCAGGCTGCGGATGGTCGGGATAACCCGCCCGATCAGGACGAACAGCGGGCCGTGGATCCCGAACCAGCGCTGGCCGCGCTCGACTTCGGGCCAGCTGATCGTCAGCCAATGGCCCCAGCGGTCAATGATCGGATGGAGCCGCTGGATACCGAGCGCGCGCGCCGCCAGATACCAGAAGATGTTGCCGAGCATCGCGCCCGCGGTGCCGCTCGCGATCACCTGCCACAGCACCAACTTGCCTTGCGCGGCGGCGACGCCCGCGATCGGCATGATCATTTCGGACGGGATTGGCGGAAAAATCGTCTCGAGGAACATGAGGAAACCGACGCCGAGAATGCCGGCCTGCTCGATCAGGCGGAAGACCCAGTCGGACATGGTGCTCAGATCGCTCGTGGCGCCGACAGCCGGTCCTCGATCGCATTCCAGATCATGGCGGGCGTGTCGCTGCCGTTGAACTTGTCGATCGACACGATCCCGGTCGGCGAGGTGACGTTGATCTCGGTCAAGTGCCCGCCGATCACGTCGATGCCGACGAAGATCAGCCCGCGGCGCTTGAGCTCGGGACCGAGCGCGGCGCAGATTTCGCGCTCACGGGTCGTCAGGTCGGTCACCTCGGCGGTGCCCCCGGCCGCCAAGTTGGATCGGATTTCGCCCTTGCCGGGGCGGCGATTGATCGCGCCCGCGACTTCGCCATCGACCAGCACGATGCGCTTGTCGCCATCGGCGACCTCGGGGAGAAAAGCCTGCGCGATATAAGGCTCGCGCCATACCGCGCCGAACAATTCGGCCAGCGCGGCGAGGTTGCTCCCGTCGCGGCCGATCCGGAACACCGCCGCGCCGGCGTTGCCGTGGAGCGGCTTCATCACGATCTCGCCATGCTTCGCGTGGAACGCGCGCAGTTCGACAAGCGATCGGGTGACGAGCGTCGGCGGCATGAAGCGCGCGAAATCGAGCACGAACAATTTCT
>JBKJMA010000110.1:0-5757 GCA_046596505.1 Sphingomicrobium sp. | reverse complement strand
CCGGCGATGCAGGCGCTGATCGAGGCGACGGGAAAGCCGCTCGCCGCGCCGTCCGCCAACGCCAGTGGCAAGATCAGCGCGACCCGCGCGGACCATGTGCGGGCGAGCCTCGGGGGTCGCATCGCGCTGATCATCGACGGCGGACCGTGTTCGCAGGGGATCGAGAGCACCATCGTCGCCGCGACCGGGGGAGCGCCACGGTTGCTCCGGCGAGGGCCGATCGAGATCGACGCGGCGGAGGAAACGCGCGGGATCGAAGCGCCGGGCCAGCTAGCGAGCCACTATGCGCCGTCGAAGTCGCTACGCCTCGACGCCACGACCGCAGAACCCGACGAATATCTGATCGGCTTCGGCCCCGTCACCGGCAACGCGTCGCTGAGCCCATCGGGCGACCCGGTCGAAGCCGCCGCCCGGCTGTTCGACCTGCTGCATCAGGCCGACGCCGCGCGTCATCCCCGTATCGCGGTCGCGCCGGTCATGGGCAAAGGTCTTGCCGCCGCGATCCGCGACCGGCTGACGAGGGCCGCGGCGCCGCGTTGACCCGTGAATAGAACCTAAACCGTGGCGCTCTTCAACTTCGCCTGGCTCTTGCGCAATTTCGCCAGCTTGGGCGGGATCGTCGCGAGGCAGTAGGGATTACGCTGGCCCTCGCCGTCCCAGTAATTCTGGTGATAATCCTCGGCCGGATACCAGGTCGCGGCGGGTTCGATCGTGGTCACCACCCGGCCGTCATGATCCTCGTTGGCGCGCGCGATTCCGGCCCGCGCCTCGCCGTCCTGCTCGGGTGACTGCGGGAAGATCGCCGAGCGATACTGGGTGCCGACGTCGCCGCCCTGGCGATTGAGCTGGGTCGGGTCGTGCGTCGCGAAATAGATATCAAGCAGGTCGCCGTAAGACAGCTCGGCAGGGTCGAACACGATCTTCACCGCCTCGGCGTGGCCGGTATCGCCGCCGCACACCGCCTTGTAGGTCGGCTCGGAGGTCTGCCCGCCGGTGTAGCCGCTTTCGACCGACTTCACCCCGAACAGATCGAGGAAAATCGCCTCGGTGCACCAAAAGCACCCGCCTGCCAGGATCGCGGTTTCGTCAGCCATCATCTTGTCCTTTCAGTCTGTTGGACAGGATGTAGGAAGCACAATCAGGTGCGCAAGGCGAACGGCGTCAGGGCGGTCGCCGTATCGTACACGTCGAGCCCCTCCTTGCGCTTGAGCCAGCCGACGACGAGGTAGGTCACCGGGGTCAGCAGCACTTCCCAGCCGACCTTGAGCACGAACTGCGTGGCCATCACCTTGCCGAGCGTGTCGACCGGCCATCCCGCCACGCCCCAGAAGGCGAGCGGGTAAAAGATCAGGCTGTCGAACCCCTGCCCCACCACGGTCGACCCGATCGTCCGCGTCCACAGCATCCGCCCGCGCGTCCACACCTTCATCCGGGCGAGGACCACGCTGTTGGCGAATTCGCCGACCCAGAAGGCGGCGATCGACGCGAACACGATCCGCGGCACCTGGCCGAACACCGCTTCATATGCCGCCTGCCCCGTCCAGCCGGCATCGGGCGGAAGCGCGACCACGATCAGGCTCATCGCGACCATGAACAGCAGGGCGGCGAACCCTGCCCAGATGCAGCGGCGGGCGCGGGCATAGCCGTAGACCTCGGTCAGCACGTCGCCAAGCACGTAGCTCAAGGGAAAGAACAGGATACCCGCGCCGAACGGCCACGGCCCCACGAACGGAAGGTCGATGACCGCGCGCTTGCCCGCGCCGATGACGTTCGACAGCAACAGGATGACGACGAACGCGACCATGACGAAGTCGAACAATCGCATCGGCCGCCCGGCGACCTCGCTCGCCTCGACCGCGCGCACGCCCGCCGGCTCGTGATCGATATCCCCCATCGGGAAATGATTATCGAGAATATCCAGTGAAGGCCAGCGCGCCGAATGAAAGCTCTAGTCGCGCTTGTAGCTCGCCTTGAGGCTGGCCATTTCGAGCCGCTTGCCCATCCATTCGGCGAGCTCCTCGAATTTCAGCGGCTGGTCGAACACGATGCCCGCCTTGCGATCGGCGAACCAGCGCACCTCGCCTTTCACCGGGCGCAGGCTCTCGACGACCACCACGACTTGCTTGCCGAGGCAATATTCCTCGATCGGCTCGACCTTCAATCCGCCGAGCGAGAGATCGTGGACGTCGACCGTGTAATAGGTCTTGTCGATCCGCAGGCTGGCCTTGCACTGGACCTCGAGCCGCGGCGGTCGAGCGCGAAAGCCGTGGCGCGGCTTGCGCCCGGCGAGCAGTTCACCCAGATCGACGCTCGAATCGAACTTGATCCCGCACATTCCCTCGCGCTTCCACACGACCGTGGCGGGGACCCTCTGCGACCCGATCTCGAGAGACACGATCTCGCCGACGCTCAGTTGCTGGCCATGTTCGGCCGACAGCCCGCCAGCCGACATGTTGCGCACGCGGATCAGTTGTTCGCCCTCGGGCGTGATGAGCTTGGCAACGCGAAGCAGCGCCGGCATCCGATCGTCCGATCGCCGCTCGGCCGGCCGCGGCACTGACGTGGTCAGCGAAAATGTCGTCGAATCGAACGCGGCATCGTCTTGCTCGAATGACCGGGCCGGTTTGCGACGGATAAACGCGCCAAACATGATAGCCTCACAAAGTAATTAGCGCCAGAATGGCGACATCTAGCGCGTAGTGGGTTAAGATCCCGTTGCGTCGATTCCGCTGGCTGTTTGTGGCGAAGCGCGAGTATCCCACCGGGCGAGGAATAAATGACGCAACCGGCAAAGCCAAAACTGCTGCTGATCGACGATGAGCCTGCCCTTGCCGCCTTTCTTGCCGACGCCGCGAAGCTGAGCGGATATGATCCGGTGGTCACGGTCGATGACAGTGAATTTCGCCGGTCGTTCCACGACGAGCGCCCGCAAATGGTCGCAATCGACCTCGGGATGCCGGGAATGGACGGGGTCGAATTGCTCCGCTTCCTCGCCGCCGAGCATTATAACGCCCCGGTTCTGATCATCAGCGGGTTCGACCGCCGCGTGCTCGAAAGCGCCTTCCGCCTCGGTGAGGCACTCGGCCTGACGATGGCCGGACCGCTCGAGAAGCCGACCCGGTTGGAGGACATCGAGACCCTGCTGACCAAGCTCAAGCCGTCGCTCGTCCCGTGACCCGCCGGCGGCCATGATCGCACAGGCGGATATTGGGCTGCTCGACGGTTTCGAGCGGGCGTTGATCAACAACCGCCTGCACCTCGTTTACCAGCCCAAGGTCAGCCTTGCCGACGGGACGCTCAGGCGGGTCGAGGCGCTCGTCCGGTGGGACGATCCGGCACTCGGCGCAGTGCCGCCATCGCGCTTCGTCCCGCTCGCCGAACGCCATGGCATGATCGACCCGCTAACCCACTGGGGTCTGCGTACCGCGCTGCGCCAATGGCGCGAATGGCATGCGCAGGGGATCGACATCTGCCTTGCCTTCAACATCTCGGCGCTGAGCCTCGAACAGCTCGATTTCCCCGACCTCGTCGAACGGATGTGCCGCGCGCTCGACGTGCCGACCGACCGGCTGGTGCTCGAGTTGACCGAGGGCTCGACCCAGCCGCTGATCAAGCTGATGGACACGCTGACCCGCTTCCGGATCAAGGGGATCGGCCTGGCCATTGACGATTTCGGGACGGGTTATTCGACCCTGATGCAGCTGCGCCAGCTGCCGTTCACCGAGTTGAAGATCGACCGCTTCTTCCTGACCGACATGACCACCAGCGCCGACAGCCAGCTGATTGTCCGGACGATGATCGACCTCGCCCACGGGCTCGGCATGACCGCGACCGCCGAAGGGGTTGAAACCGAAGAACAGCTGCGCCTGCTGCGCGACTTCGGTTGCGACGTCGCGCAGGGCTATCTCATATCGCGGCCGCTCGCGCCCGACTCGCTGGCGGAGTGGCTGCGCGACTGGAACCAGCGCTGGCCACCGCTCATCGAACCGCTCAGGCCGCCAGTTCCCGCGCCCGCCTGAGCGCCGCGACCCCCGCGTCGATCGTCGCGTCCTGCTTGGCAAAGCACAGCCGGATCAGGTGACGCGGCGGCGCGACTTCGGCGAACGGCGACAGCGGGATGACCGCGACGCCGGCCTGATCGAGCGCGATCGCCGCGAACGCCTCGTCGTCGAGCGAAAGCCCCGATGCGGCGAGGTCGACGCACAGAAAATAGGTCGAGGCGCTCGGCAGCACGGCATACCCCGACTCGGTCAATCCCGCCGCCAGCCGGTCGCGTGCACGGGTAAAGCGGGCGCGCATCGGGTCGAGCCAGCCATCGCCCTCGTTGAGGCCATAGGCCACCGCCGCCTGCAGATTGGGCGCCGATGCGAAGGTCAGGAACTGGTGTGCGCGCGCCGCCAGCGCGGCCAGCTCCGGCGCGGCTACCAGCCAGCCGATCTTCCACCCGGTGAGCGAAAATATCTTCCCCGCCGAGCCGCACTTGATCGTTCGCTCCGCCATTCCCGGCAGCGTCGCGATGGGCGTGAACCGCTGTCCGTCGAGCAGGACATGCTCCCACACCTCGTCCGCGATGACGATCAGGTCGTGCGCCACCGCCACCCCCGCGACCGCCGCGAGCTCATCCCGGTCGAACAGCCGGCCGGTCGGATTATGCGGATTGTTGAGGATGATCGCGCGGGTGCGCGGCGTGACCGCCGCCTGGAGTGCGTCGCGGTCGATCCGCCAGCCCGGCAGCCGCAGTGTCACCTCGCGGACCACCCCGCCGGCGCGGCGCACCAGTGGCGTATAGGCATCATAGGCCGGTGTCATGACGATCACCTCGTCGCCCGGCGACACCGTCGCGAGCAGCGCCGCCGCGATTGCCTCGGTCGCGCCGCTCGTCACGCACAGCTGGTCGGCGGTCAGCGTCTGGCCAAAATGACGGCCATAATGCGCCGCCACCGCCTCGCGCAGCACCGGCAGCCCGCGCGACGGGGCATATTGGTTCGATCCCTCGGTCAGCGCTCGCGCCGCCGCAGCCAGCATCGCGGGCTCCCAGCCGAAATCGGGAAACCCCTGCCCAAGGTTGATCGCTCCGCGCGCCGCCGCGGCGAGCGACATGCGCTCGAACACGCTTGTCGCCATCGATTCGTACAGCGGGTTCACGCGGTCAGCGCACCGCTTGCGCGCAAGTCCGCGATCTGCGCGTCGCTGAAACCATACTCCGCGAGCAGCACGGTGCCGCCGGGTTTCGCCTCCACTCGCTCATCGCAAGCCGTCGAAAAGCGCGGTGCCGCCGCCGGCCGGACACCACCCTTGGCTGCGACAAATGTCCCCCGCGCGACGTTATGCGGATGCAGCGGCGCTTCGGCCAGTGTCAGCACCGGCGACAGGCACGCGTCCGTGCCGGCGAAGTGCGCCACCCAATCGTCCCGCCCCCGCGTCGCCAGCACCGCCGCCAGCCGCGCCTTCTGCGCCGGCCAGTCGGCAGGATCGAACTGCGTATCGAACAGCGGCTCGTCCGCCAGCCCGAGCCCGTCGAGCAGCACCCGCCGGAATTGCGGCTCCAGCGCCGCGACCGCGACATGGCGACCGTCGGCGCATTCGTAGCAGCCATACAGCGCCGCCCCGCCGTCGAGCAGGTTCGTGCCACGTTGGTCGGTCCACTGCCCGGCCGCGTTCATCGCATAGGCAATCGTCCCGATCAGCGCGGCCCCATCGCTCATCGCCACGTCGATCACCTGCCCCGCCCCGCCGCGCGCCACGCCAAGCAGCGCC
>JBKJMA010000108.1:0-9187 GCA_046596505.1 Sphingomicrobium sp. | reverse complement strand
AGTCCCGGCTCGGCGACCGCCTCCACGTCGATAAATGCCGCCCAGGCGACGATGGCAATACTGCTCCCGCTGACCAGCATCAGCGCCCGGCGCCCAAGCACCAGCCCGGAAAGGGTGATTGGGATTACAAACCCAATCGGAATCCCCACGCTGTTTCGGAACCCGATGTTCACCAGCGCCTGCCCTAAGCCCGCCAACAAAGCCACGACGACCAGCCAGGTCGACCAGCGGGAGCGCCCCTGGCGCAACAGGATAATTGCCGCCGCCACACATGCCTGAATGGCCAGGTTTGTGCCAATGCCGTACACCGTCAGCGCCGCCGGGCCAAAAATGACACTATTTAGCCCAAGGGTAAGCCCAAGCGCAATCAGCATGCCGAAGAGAAGCCCCTGGACGAGCAGGATTACCTCATACGTGGCGGGGTCCGGGGCGGGGATACTGCGCAACCAATGGCTGAAGCGAAGGCGCATGACGTCGATCCTTTTAAGTATGGGCTGTATTCCCGCGATCCGACAAACAATGGCTGAGCTTCGGTGCTGCAAGGGTGGCGGCTCTGCGTGTGGCTGTAGCAGTCCTATTGAGCTTAATCAAACCAGCATAGCAATAACTATGCACTCAAAAACTGCGGAGCCTGCTTGGAATCTTTGGCTAAACGAACACCACCCCACTGTTTGAGCAGTGGGGTGGTGTTGAAACTAGGGGTGCTGTTACACCAGCTCGGCCTCTGGCTCGACCTCGTCCTCGGCCAGCGGGTCGATCTCGCGGGCTGAGCGGAGCCGCAGCTCGTTTTCATCCACGTCGACCGTAATGTGGTCACCATCGGTGAAGCGGCCCTGCAGCATGCCTTCGGCCAGCGCATCTTCAATGGTGTTGGTGATAACCCGGCGGAGCGGGCGGGCGCCATAAGTTGGATCGTAGCCCTTCTTGGCCAGCATATCCAGCGCCTCATCCGTTGCGCTCATCCTGATGTTGTGTTCCAGCAACTGCTTGCAGACCCGGTCGAGCTCCAGGCGCGCAATATTGCGAATCTCGGCATCGGTCAGTGGGTGGAAGATGATCCGTGCATCGACCCGATTGAGAAACTCTGGGCGGAACAGTCGTTTCAGCTCGTCGTCGACCTTCTTGCCGGTGTCGGCCTCATCGATGCCGCCGCGTGATCCGCCAAAGCCAATCCGCGAGCCGCGCCGAATCTGCTCGGTGCCAACGTTGGAGGTCATAATGATGATCGTGTTGCGGAAATCCACCCGGCGGCCTTTGCCGTCGGTCAGATTGCCGTCCTCCAGCACCTGCAGCAGCAGATTGAAGGTGTCCGGGTGGGCTTTTTCGATCTCGTCGAACAGCACCACCTGATACGGCCGCCGCCGCACCGCTTCGGTGAGCGCGCCGCCCTCGTCATAACCGACATAGCCCGGAGGCGCGCCGATCAGCCGCGAGACCGAGTGCTTCTCCATGTATTCGGACATGTCGAGGCGGACCATCGCGGTCTCGTCGTTGAACAGGTATTCGGCGAGAGCTTTTGTCAGCTCGGTCTTGCCGACGCCGGTTGGCCCAAGGAACAGGAACGATCCAAGCGGCCGCCCCGGGTCCTGCAGCCCCGCGCGCGCGCGCCGAACCGCCGCTGACACCGCCTTCACCGCCTGGTCCTGCCCGATCACCCGCTTGCCGATCAGCTGCTCCATCTGAAGCAATTTCTCGCGCTCGCCGGCCAGCATCCGCTCGACCGGGATCCCGGTCCAGCGGCTGACCACCGCGGCGATGTCCTGGTCGGTCACTTCCTCGCGCAGCATCGCGCCCTGCGACGCCTTCGCCGCTTCGGCCAGCTGCCTTTCGAGATCGGGGATGCGACCGTACTGGATCTCGCCCGCCTTCGCGAGGTCGCCAGACCGTTGCGCCTGGTCGAGCTCGTTCCGCGCCGCGTCGAGCGCTTCCTTGACCTTGGCCTCGCCGGCGATCTTCTCCTTCTCGGCTTGCCAGCGCGTGGTCAGCGCCCCCGACTGCTCCTCGAGATCGGCGAGCTCGGTTTCGAGTTTCCCAAGCCGGTCCTTCGACGCGGCGTCGGTCTCCTTCTTCAGCGCCTCGCGCTCGATCTTGAGCTGCATGATCCGCCGGTCGAGATTCTCTATCTCCTCGGGCTTGCTCTCGACTTCCATCCGCAGCCGCGACGCCGCTTCGTCCATCAGGTCGATCGCCTTGTCGGGCAGGAACCGGTCCGAAATGTAACGTTTCGACAACGTCGCCGCCGCGACCAGCGCCGCGTCGGTGATCCGCACCCCGTGGTGAAGCTCGTACTTCTCCTTCAATCCGCGCAGGATCGAGATCGTGTCAGGCACCGTCGGCTCGCCGACGAACACCGGCTGGAACCGCCGCTCGAGCGCCGCATCTTTCTCGACATGCTTGCGATATTCATCGAGCGTCGTCGCGCCGATCGCGTGAAGTTCGCCCCGCGCCAGCGCCGGCTTGAGCAGGTTCGACGCATCCATCGCTCCCTCGCCCTTGCCCGCCCCGACCAGCGTGTGCATCTCGTCGATGAACAGGATAATCTGGCCATTGGCCTGCTTGACCTCGTCGAGCACGCCCTTGAGCCGCTCTTCGAAATCGCCGCGATACTTCGCCCCGGCGATTAGCGATCCCATGTCGAGCGACAGCAATTTGCGGTCCTTCAGCCCGTCCGGCACGTCACCATTTGCGATGCGCAGCGCCAGTCCCTCGGCGATTGCGGTCTTGCCGACGCCGGGCTCGCCGATCAGCACCGGGTTGTTCTTGGTCCGCCGCGCCAGCACCTGGATCGTCCGCCGGATCTCCTCGTCGCGCCCGATCACCGGGTCGAGCTTGCCGTCCCGCGCGGCCTGGGTGAGGTCGCGCGAGAAGCGTTTGAGCGCGTCGTAGCGATCCTCGGACGCCGGCGAGTCCGCTGCCCGGCCCCCGCGCAATTTCTCGATCGCGGCGTTCAGCGCCTGCGGGGTGACACCAGACTTGCCGAGCGCGGTAGCGACCTCGGTTCCCTTGGCCATCAGCATCGCCAGCAGGATCCGCTCGACCGTCACGAACTGGTCGCCCGCCTTGGTCGCAATCTCCTGCGCTTGGTCAATCAGCCGGATCGTGTCGCCGTCCATCCCCGGGGCCTGGCTCGCCCCGCTTCCCGTGACCGCCGGCTGCTTTTCGACGAGCGCATCGACAGCGCGGGCCGCCGCCTTGGCATCCCCGCCCGCAGCCTTGAGCAGCCCCGCCGCCATGCCCTGCTCATCGTCGAGCAACGCCTTGGCGAGGTGCGCCGGCACGATCCGCTGGTGATGCTCGCGCACCGCAATGGTCTGCGCCGCCTGAACAAAGCCCCGCGCGCGCTCGGTCAGTTTCTCGAAATCCATCGAAGCCCTCCGTTGACGAGCAACATAGTGTGGCATTGTTGCCACACAACCTTCGGCTGGTCCGCAACCCGCGCCTTCAGGTTTTTCTTAATTATGTCTGTTTAATGCGCTTTGGTACCTTCAGGAAGTTGCCTTTGGCTTTGCTCGATCTGCAATCGTCCGTCTGCACCCGCGTCGCGCTCAGCGCGGTGGGGCTTGCCGACCGGCGCGCGGCGGTCGTCGTGCTCGGCTCGGTGCTCGTCTACGGCTTCGTCATGCAGCGACTGAGCGGGGTCCCGGTCGGCGCACTGGTCGGCGTAGTGCTGATGTTCGAGCCGCTCGCCACCGTGACGATCCTGTTCGTCGCGCTGATCGCTGTCGCCTTGTGGATCGTGCGCCCCGAAACCCGCGACCGGATCGAGGCCCGGCTGTTCTGGCTGCTCGTCGCGGGATCGATGGCGTGGCTGACCTTCCCGCTATTCGGGATGTTCAAGCAGGTCGTGCTCCCGTTGCGCGGCTTCCTGTGGGACCGCAGCCTGGCGCATATCGGCCGCATGCTGCTCGGCGTTTCGCCGTGGCAGATCACCCACCAGCTCTTCGGGTCGCTTCCCGCGACACGCTTTCTCGATTCGATCTACAGCCTGTGGCTGGTCCTGATCTTCGTCTTCCCGATGGTCGTCGCGGTCGCGGTCGGCGAGCCCCGCGTGCGGTTCCGCCTGATCTTCAGCTGGTTCGCCGCATGGGTCGTTATCGGCACCCTCGCCGCGTGGGTGTTCGCCTCGGCCGGGCCGGTCTATTATAACGCGCTGGTCGGCCACGACGCCAACTATGCGGCGCTCCAGTTGCGCCTCGCCGGGCTCGAGCGGCTCGCCGTGGCGCAGGGCCACCCGCTTGCCGCACTTCAGTTCCAGCCAATCCTGCTCGATGCCTTTCGGCTGCGCAATTATGCCCCGGCTGGCGGGATTTCGGCGATGCCCTCGATGCATGTCGCGCTGGCGACCCTGCTCGTGATCGGCGGGTTCCGGCGTAACCGGCTGTGGGGCGGCCTGCTGACGAGCTACGCGCTGCTGATCTGGATCGCCTCGATCCACTTCGGCTGGCATTATTTCATCGATGGCCCGGTCGCGGCGCTGATGATGCTCGGGCTGTGGAAGGCCACCGCCCCGCTCGCCGCGCGCCTCTATCCCGAACCGAGCTCGGCGATCACTGCGGTGCACGGCGAGCTCTCGCCCTTGCCGTCGCCGCCCCACTTGCGGAATTTCTTCGAATCGACGTGAAACCTGAGTCCCTTGTAGAAGCCCAAACCCACGTCATACCCCGACCCGCGCCATAGATGGATCGCGCACAGCCCGCGGATCAGCCCCTCCCGGCTGGTCGGGCGGAGCGGCACCAGGTCCATCGCATAGAGCAGCGCATGGGCACTTTCCGGCGCCCCGTGCGCGCAGGCGTTGAGCACCGGGTTGCGATAGACCGAGACCGGCTCGACCGGCCCGACCACCGGCACGACGTGGCTGCGGATATAGCTCAGCGTCTCGACCATATGCGGCCATTGATCGGGCGGCGCCACCTCGAACGGCTCGGCCCCGCAGCGCTGCCAGTCGGTCGCAGTACGCAGCAGCTGCCACGTCGGGACGATCCCGGCGATGCCCTGCTGGACGAGGAAGGCATAGAAACCCGCCACCGCCGCCGGCCGCGCCGGGTCGGCGGTCGCCCAGCGGCGATAGCCGGGCTCATCCTGGCCCGCCGAGATATAGTCCGCCGCAGGAGACAAAATGGGCGCCTGCGCGACCGCGGGCGCACTCATCAGCAGCAAGGCCATGGCGGCACGCAAACGCATCGCGCTACCCTGACACCACGCGAACCGCTTGAAAAGCTTCGCTCGCCCGGCCACACCGTGACGATGATGGAACGCCCGATCGACGTCACCTTTCCTCACAGCCTCGGCAAGGCCAAGGCGCGCGAGCGGCTGGCGAGCAATATCCACAAGCTTGGCGATCACATCCCCGGCGGCGCGGCCGAGGTCACCCACAATTGGGTCGGCGACACGCTCGACCTGACCGTTGCGGCGATGGGCGCGACGGTTGCCGCGACGATCACCGTGGAGGAGAAAATGGTCCGCTGCCACATCACTCTGCCCGGCATCCTCGCGCTGTTCGCCCGCCCGATCGAGGCAATGCTCAAGGCGCGCGGGCCCGAACTGCTCGAGGATTATTCGAACAAATAAGTCGGGAGGACGGATGCGCCAATTTGCGGTGATCGGCTCGGGGCCGGCGGGATTCTATACCGTCGAAGCGCTGGCCAAGGCCTATGCCGGAACCGCCCGGATCGACTTGATCGACCGGCTGCCCGTCCCCTACGGCCTGATCCGCTTCGGGGTCGCCCCCGATCACCAGTCGATCAAGGCGGTCTCGCGCCGATATGACAAGGTCGCCGAGGAAGACGCGGTCCGCTTCGTCGGCAATGTCTCGATCGGCAGCGACGTGACTATCGAGGAACTTCGCACCCTTTACGACGCCGTCATCCTCGCCACCGGTGCGCCCCGGGACCGCGCGCTCGGCATTCCCGGCGAGGAGCTACCCGGCGTAGTTGGCTCGGCGGCGTTCGTCGGCTGGTACAATGGCCACCCCGATTTCGCCGACCTCGACCCACCGCTCGACGGGGCCAGTGCGGCGATCATCGGCAACGGCAATGTCGCGCTCGACGTCGCCCGCATCCTGTCGAAGACCCGCGCCGAGTTCGGCGGTTCCGACATCGTCGACCATGCCCTCGACGCGCTCGAGGCCTCGGCGATCCACACCATCACGCTGGTCGGCCGCCGCGGCCCCCACCAGATCGCAATGACCCCGAAGGAGTTGGGCGAGCTCGGACACCTTGAAGCCGCGGTTCCCCACGCCGACCCCGCCGACTTCCCCGACCCCGCCGCCGACGCCGCGCTCGACCCCGGGGTGCGCAAGTCAGTCGCCCACTTGCGCGACTTCGCCACTCCACATGACGCCAAGAAAAAGCGCATCGAGTTCGACTTCTTCGCCAAGCCGGTGCGGATCGAGGGCGACGGCCGGGCCGAACGCCTGATCGTCGAGCGCACCCGCCTCGACGCGGCCGGCGCCAGCGTCGGCACCGGCGATACCTACGCCATCCCCGCGTCCCTAGTGGTCAGCTGCATCGGCTATTCGACCCCGCCGATCGACGGCGTCCGCTATGACGAAGCCGGCGGCCGCTTTGCCAACGACGCGGGCAAGATCGAAGACGGACTGTTCGCCGTCGGCTGGGCGCGGCGCGGCCCGTCGGGGACGATCGGCACCAACCGCCCCGACGGCTACGAAGTCGCCGACTTGGTCGCCGTCGCATTGCCTCCGGGCAGCGACGGCGGGAAAGCTGGCGGCGACGGGCTCGACGCGCTGCTCGCATCGCGTAACGTTCGCTCGACCAGTTTCGCCGACTGGCGCCGGATCGAGGCCGCCGAAGCCGAGGCCGCCCGCGACGGCGCCCCGCGCGCGAAAATGGTCCGCCACGAGGATTGGATCAAAACCCTCTCCTAGTCCTTGCGCCGCAGGAACGCCCCCGCTACGAGGCGCGAGCCCTGCACCGGACCTTGGTCCGGATAGCCCGTGTCGGGGAGTAGCTCAGCCTGGTAGAGCACTGTCTTCGGGAGGCAGGGGCCGGAGGTTCGAATCCTCTCTCCCCGACCATTTTACGCGCAAAAAGGCCATCCTTTCGGGTGGCCTTTTTCGCCAGTAGCGGCACGCGGTGGTCAGGCGACCGGCTCGGCCACCAGTGCCTTCAGCAGCGCTTCGGCGGCGGGTCCGCTCGACGCCGGGTTCTGCCCGGTGATGAGCAGGCCGTCAGCGACGACATACGACTGGAAATCGCCCGTTTTCGAATAGTAGGCGCCCTTGGCCTTGAGCATTTCCTCGAGCAGGAACGGCACCACGTCGGTCAGCCCGACCGCCGCTTCCTCGCCATTGGTGAACCCGGTCACGCGCTTGCCGCGCACCAGCGGCGCGCCTTCGGGGGTGGTGACATTCTTCAGCGCCGCAGGGGCGTGGCAGACCAGCGCGACCGGCTTGCCGGCGGCGAGCGTCTCCTTAATCAACGCCTGCGAATCGGCATCCTCGGCGAGATCCCACATCGGCCCGTGACCGCCCGGGTAAAACACCCCGTCGAACATCGTCGGATCAATCTCGGCGAGCCGCTCGGTCTGCGCCAGCTGGTGCTGCGCTGTCGGGTCGGCCTTGAACCGCCGGGTCGCATCGGTCTGTGCGTCGGGCGCATCGCTCTTCGGGTCGAGCGGCGGCTGGCCGCCCCTCGGCGAGGCGAGCGTGATGTCGTGCCCGGCGTCCTTCAGCACATAATAAGGCGCGGCAAACTCCTCCAGCCAGAAGCCAGTCTTGTGTCCGGTGTCGCCGAGTTCGGCGTGGCTGGTGAGGATCATGAGGATGTTCACGGGGTGCTTACTCCGGTTGCCGCGAGGCGGGTTGGGGATGCGCCGGCCCGATCGTTGGACGAACCGAGCAGGCGCATGCATATAAAGCGGTCAAGGCGCTCCCATGTTCCGCCCATCCCCCGGAGAATCTGATGGCCGCGACCACTTTTCAACTCGGCGGCCTTACCGTCAACCGCATGGGCTTTGGGGCGATGCAGCTCGCCGGGCCGCAGGTGTTCGGTCCGCCGCGTGACCGCGCCGAAGCAATCGCGGTGCTCCGCGAGGCGGTGGCGAGCGGCGTCAACCACATCGACACCAGCGATTATTACGGGCCGTTCGTGGTCAACGAGATCATTCACGAGGCGCTTCATCCCTATCCCGACAACCTGGTCATCGTGACCAAGGTCGGCGCGCTGCGCGGCGACGACGGATCGTGGAACCCGGCCTTTTCCAAGGAGGAACTTACCGCGGCGATCCACGGCAATTTGCGCCGGCTGGGGCGCGAGGTGATCGACGTCGTCAACCTGCGCAGCATGTTCAGCCAGCTGGGGCCGGCCGAAGGATCGCTCGACGAGCCGCTGACCGTGCTAGCCGAGCTCCAGCAGCAGGGGCTGATCCACCACATCGGGATGAGTAACGTCACCCCGAAACAGGTCGAGGAAGGTCGCAAGATCGCGCCGATCGCATGTGTGCAGAACCACTATAATATCGTCCACCGCGACGACGACGCATTGATCGACCGGCTGGCAGCCGATGGCATCGCCTATGTGCCGTTCTTCCCGCTGGGAGGTTTTTCACCGGTGCAATCGGACGGGTTGTCGCGGGTCGCGGCCGACCTTTGCGCAACGCCGCTGCAGGTCGCGCTGGCGTGGCTGCTGCAGCGCTCGCCCAATATCCTGCCGATCCCGGGCACTTCGTCGGTGGCGCATCTGCGCGAGAATCTGGCGGCGGCGGTGCTGGTGCTGGGCGAAGCGGAGATGCAGCGGCTCGAGGGATTAGTCGCCGCCTAGGTCGCGAAGGCCGGGTCGAGGCGGAAGGCCTTGCGCAGCAGCGCCGGCCACGCGAGCAAATTGGCGGCCATGGTGAGCCCGCGCACGCCCTGCTCGGCGGCGACCTCGGGAGCGCCCTGCGGCGGGTTGTTGATCCGGTCGCCGGCCGACAGCGCCATGATCTGCGCCTCGCACGCGCGCTCGATGAAATAGAGTTTGACGAAACATTCGCCGACATTGCCGCCGACCGCGAGCGTACCGTGATTGCGCAGGAGCATCGCGCCCTTGTCGCCAAGGTCGGCGACGATCCTGGTTCGCTCGTCGAGGTCGACCGCAACGCCTTCATAATCGTGGAAGGCGAGATCGCCGCGCACCAGCATCGCGGTCTGGGTGATCGGCAGCAGGCCATCTTCATGCGCGACGACTGCTTG
>JBKJMA010000227.1:0-8450 GCA_046596505.1 Sphingomicrobium sp. | reverse complement strand
CGACGGGGATGGTGTTGAGGATGAAGTCGAAGCGTTTCGCTGCGGCCTTCATCTGTCCGGTGTCGCTCGACAGGATGACGTCGTGCGCGCCGAGTTCGCGGGCGTCCTTGCCCTTCGACGGCGAGGTCGTAATCATGGTGACGTGCGCGCCCATCGCGGCGGCGAGCTTGACCCCCATGTGGCCGAGGCCGCCGAGGCCGACGACGGCGACCTTGCTGCCCTCGCGCACGCCATACTGGCGCAGCGGAGAATAGGTCGTGATGCCCGCGCACAGCAGCGGCGCGACACGGGCGACGTCCATCCCGTCGGGTACCTTGCAGACGAAATGGTCGCGCACGACGATGTGGTCGGCATAGCCGCCCTTGGTCAGCGAACCATCGTTCTTGTCGATGCCATTGTATGTTCCGACCATGCCCTTTTCGCAGAATACTTCCCAGCCCTCGAGGCACTGGGGGCAGGCCATGCAGCTATCGACCATGCAACCGACCGCGACGGTGTCGCCAACGCTGTGCCGGGTGACCTCGTCGCCGACCTCCGTTACGGTGCCGACAATCTCATGGCCGGGTACGACCGGATAACGGGAGTTGTGCCAGTCGTTGCGACAGACGTGGAGGTCGGAATGGCAGATGCCGCTGTGGCTGATGCGGATCACCACATCGTTGGCGCGCGGCGCCCGGCGGTCGAAGGTCATTGGCCTCAGCGGTTGGTCCGCCGAATCAGTACCCCAGCCATGTGCCGTCGTTACCATGAGTCGCTCCCGATCGTTGTTGCGTGGGGAGCATTAGGCCGAGCCGCGCCGAGTGTCAGCCCTTCAAAAAGCGACGCATCAAGGTGCGGCTGTCAGAGCGAGGCGCGGCGGGTTAGACGCGCCCTGAGCTCGCTCATGCCGATCCGCTCGGCGGCGCGCTCGGGAGCGGAGGAGCGGGTCACGTCCGCCAGGTGGCCGAGCATCTGCGCGACGATGTCGACCGACTGCAACGCCACCGCGTGACGGGTTAGTAGCAACGGATCGGTGCACAGCGTGTCGCCGAGCGCCTCGATCATGCGACGCGCGAATTCCAGCTCTTCCGCGATGCGCAGGCTGAGCGGATTGTCGGTCGGGATCAGGGCCGGGTCCTGCGGAGGCGGATCGCGCCGGATCGACGGGCGCGGCGGCGGCGACGCGTGAAACGCGGCGAACGGGCGCGACGATGCCTTTGCGCGGAAACCCGCGTGGATCGAATCCACGCGCTGCTGTCCGGCGCTCATCGGTTCAGCGTGGACGACCGCGGAATCCTCTAAATTTTCGGTGCTTGTCATTCGTACCTCTTGCCGGCTCAAAGACTAAACACAACAAAGTTAAGGTAGGATTTTATATTCAAACTGGACGCAAAATAGCCACAGCCGTGCAGCCCGTCAGTCCAGATCGTTGGCCGCTTGATCGGCGACAAGCTCGTCGCCGGCAGGCGAGGTGGAGAAGCTTGCGGCCTAGCCGGTCATCAACACCACGTCCCAGCCGAAGGCCAGCGTGTCTGCCGCGCCCGGCACCGCGCCGAGTGCCCGGGCGATGACCGAGGCTTGCGGGGAGGCGTGGGGGAACAGGATATCCGTCGCGTTCAGCGGCTCGCCCGGAAAATAGATCTGCGTCGTCAGCCGCTGGGAGCGGCCCATGACATCGACGTGGATGTGCGGCGTGCGCTGAAGGCCCCCGCCGATGGGGTAAGCGCCGGGCTTGATCGTGACGAAGCGATAGCGGCCGGCAGCATCGGCTACGATCTTCGCCGAACCCTGGAAATTGGGATCGAGCGGAGCATCATGCGTGTCGCCGGGATGCGCGTAGCGGCCATGGCTGTTGGCCTGCCAGATATCGAGCGCGGCGTGGGGCACCGCTCGGCCCGCGTGGTCGAGCACCCGCCCGCTGATGATAATTCGCTGCCCGCTGGCAACCCCGCGGCGGCCGCTGACTCGGGTCAAGTCGGCGTCCTGATCGAGCGGGCGCATGACGGGGTAGAATGGCCCAAGGTCCTGGTGAGCGGTCAAGTCGAGCGGCGCGGCGGCGGCGCCTGCCGCGATCGCGCCAAGCCCGGCGGCGAGGATAGTGCGGCGATTGAAGTCGTCGATCGGCATGGTTCGTTCCCTGATTGAGTCAACGCCACAGGCACGATCGTGCATTGCCGTCATGCGCTCCGGCGGGGAAGATTGCGAGTCTGACGAAGCGCCAAGCGTGGATCGCCAGAGCAAGTCGAGGTCGAGCGGCTCGCCGCCTGAGTGGGGCGGGGTGCCGCATTCGACTGGCGTCGCCCCGCTTCATGAGGGATTCATCGGGCAGCGGCGAAAAGGCCGCACCAGTCAAGCGGAGACCGAGATGATTAGCCGGGGGCCATTGGAGCCCGAACAGACCGTCCGCCGCGAAGACTTCGGCGAAGTAGAATATTTGCTTCGCCGGGCGGACGTGGAGGTTGTCGCGGCGATCCGCGCAAATGATCCGCGAGTCCACGATAGCCACGCCGGGCTCGCCAAGCGTTATGGGCGGGTATCACAAGCGTTGATCGCCAAGCTCGACGCAGAGGCCGAAGAAACGAGCTGGCACGAGCCAAAGGCGAAGAAATAGCGGCAGCTTGACTCGTCGATGGAGCGAGCGCAGCTTTCCTCCATCTAATTAGGGGGGGGATGAAATGCGGGCAATGTTCCTGGTCGTGCTGACGGCGGCGCTGATGGCAAGTGCCACCCCGACATTCGCCGCCCCGATCGACGACGCGACCGTGACGGTTACGTCGGTACTCGACAAATTCAATGGCGGCGACATCAACGCCTTCTTCGCGGCGCATCGCGACGGCGCGCTGATCATCGACGAGTTCGCGCCGTTTGTGTGGGGCGGCCCGCAATCCGTCCAGCGCTGGGCAAGCGACTACGAGGTCGACGCCAAGCGTCGCGGCATCCGCGACGGGCGGATCGACTATGGCAAGCCGATCCAGGCAAATAGTGACGGGATCAGCGCCTACATCGTGCTGCCGGCCACTTATCGCTTCACGCAGAATGGCACGAAGATGGCGGGCGTGGGGTCGATGGCCTTCGTGATGGCGCATGAACCAGCGGGATGGAAAATCAGTAGCTGGACCTATTCGGGCGCGACTTCGACGCCGGAACGCTAGGCGCTCAGCAACCGGATCGGGTTTTCGATCAGCGCCTTCATCGCTTGCAGGAAGCTCGCGGCATCCCAGCCGTCGACGACGCGGTGGTCGCAGCTGAGCGACAGGTTCATGCGTTTGCGCGCCTCGATCTCGCCGTCAATGATGGCGGGGATCAACTGTACTTTGTTGACCGCGATAATCGCGACTTCGGGGCGGTTGATGACCGGGGTCGAGGTGATCCCGCCCATCGGGCCGAGGCTCGAGAGGGTGATGGTCGAGCCGGTGAGTTCGTCACGGGTTGCCTTGCCGGTTTTGGCAGCGTCGGCCAGGTGACCGATGTCGCGCGCCAACTGCCAGACGGATTTTGCCTGAGCATCGCGGATGACGGGGACCATCAGCCCGCCGGGGGTCTGGGTCGCCATGCCAAGGTGCATCGCGCCGTGACGCGTGAGCATCATGTTGTCGTCGTCGAACGTCGCGTTGAGCATCGGCCAGTCGGCGATCGCTCTCCCCATCGCGGTGATGAGGAAGGGCAGGAGGGTGAGCTTCGGCTGATCGCCACGGTCGCGGTTCATCATCGCGCGCGTGGCTTCGAGGTCGGTGACGTCGAACTCCTCGACCAGCGTGAAGTGGGGGATGCGCCGTTTGGACTCCGCCATATTCTCGGCGATCTTGCGGCGGAGGCCGACGACCTTGGTGGTTTCGTCGGGACGCTTCGGGGCTGAGCCGGAGACGGTGCCGCCGTTGTAGAGGAGGTAGGCGTCGAGATCGGCGTGGCGGATGCGGTCGGCGGTGGTTTTCACCGCACCCAAATCGATGCCGAGATCCCGCGCCCGCTGGCGGACGGCGGGGGAGGCGAGGGTCTTTTCTGCTCCCCTCCCGGCCAAGGGAGGGGCCTGGGGCGGGTTCTTCGGCGAGGCGGGTGGCGAGGTTGAGGTAGTGGACCCACCCCCGGCCCCTCCCTTGGCCGGGAGGGGGGCAGAGACCTCCAGGGTCGGGTTTGCCTGTTCCATTGCCGGGGTGGGAGTGACAATGCCATCGGCCAGAGGAACTTGCTGCGTGCCTCCCGCGACCGCCGCGTCGGTCTCGATTTCGACCAGCGAGGCGCCGATCGCGACCTGGTCGCCGACTTCGCCCGCCAGCGCGACGACGGTGCCCGCGACGGGGCTCTCCATCTCGACCGTGGCCTTGTCGGTCATCATGTCGGCGAGCTGCTGGTCCTCCTCGACGCGGTCGCCCAATTTGACGTGCCACGCGACGATTTCGGCCTCGGCGATGCCCTCGCCAATGTCGGGGAGCTTGAAGATGAAGCGGGCCATCTAGGATTCCATCACTTTCTTGAGGGCGTTCTTCATGCGCAACGGCCCCGGGAAATAAACCCATTCATAGGCGTGCGGATAGGGCGTGTCCCACCCCGCGACGCGGACGATCGGGGCTTCGAGGCAATAAAAGCAGCGTTCCTGGACAAGGGCGCTCAATTCGGCACCGAACCCGGACGTGCGCGTGGCCTCCTGCGTGATGAGGCAACGGCCGGTCTTCTCGACCGAGGCGGCGATGGTGTCGAGGTCGAGCGGCACGAGGGTGCGCAGGTCGATGACTTCGGCGTCGATGCCATTTTCCTCGGCGGCGGCAAGTGCGACGTGGACCATCGTGCCATAAGCGAGAATGGTGACGGCTTCGCCCGGGCGGACGATCGCCGCCTTGCCGAGCGGGACCGTGTAGTGGCCGTCTGGCACCGCGCTCGCCGGGTGTTTGGCCCAGGGAGTGACGGGCCGGTCGTGGTGGCCGTCGAACGGACCGTTATAAATCCGCTTGGGTTCGAAAAAGATGACCGGATCGGGATCTTCGATCGCGGCGATCAGCAGGCCCTTGGCGTCGTAGGGGGTCGAGGGGATAACGGTCTTCATCCCGGCGATGTGGGTGAACAAGGCCTCGGGGCTTTGGCTGTGGGTCTGGCCGCCGAAGATGCCGCCGCCATAGGGCGAACGGATGACGACGGGCATCGTCCACTCACCGGCGGTGCGGTAGCGCATCCGGGCGAGCTCGCTGACGATCTGGTCGTAGCCGGGGTAGATGTAATCGGCGAACTGGATTTCGACGACAGGCTTGAGGCCATAGGCGGCCATGCCGATCGCGGTGCCGATGATTCCGCCTTCGCTGATCGGCGAGTCGAAGCAGCGGGTCTTGCCGAATTCGCGCTGGAGGCCTTCGGTGACGCGGAAGACGCCGCCGAAATAGCCCGCGTCCTCGCCGAACACGACCATGTCGGGGTCGCGGGCCATCATCACGCGGTGGGCGTCGTTGATCGCCTGGATCATGTTGCGCTGGGTGGTGGGCGTGTCGCTCATGACGGTTCGTGCCCGAGGAATTCCCGTGCTTCGGCAAGCGCCTGTTCGCGCTGCTCCCGCAAATGCCACGGCGTGTCGGCGAAGACGTCCTCGAACATCGATCCGATGCGGTCGAAGCCCTGTTGCGGCAGGACGCCGTTGGTCTCAGCGGCTTTCTGCGCGGCGCGGACCTGCGCGTCGATCTCCTTGTCTTGGCCGGTGTCGCGGTCGTCGTCCCATTCGCTCAAGGTGACGAGGTGGGCCTTGAGCCGCGCGATCGGGTCGCCGAGCGGCCATGCACCGGCCTCGCCCGCAGGACGGTAGCCGGCCGGGTCGTCGGAGGTCGAATGGCCCTCGGCGCGGTAGGTGAAATACTCGATTAGCGTCGGGCCCTTGTTCATGCGGGCGCGGTCGGCCGCCCAGCGGGTGGCGGCGTAGACCGCGAGCGCATCATTGCCGTCGACGCGAAGCCCGGCGATTCCATAACCAACGGCGCGCGCGGCGAAGGTGGCCTGTTCAGCCCCGGCGATCCCCGAGAAGCTCGAGATCGCCCACTGGTTGTTGACGACCGCGAGGACGACCGGGGCCTGATAGACCGAAGCGAAGGTGAGGGCGGAGTGAAAGTCGCCTTCCGCCGTCGCGCCTTCGCCGATCCAGCCCATCGAAATTCGGCTGTCGCCCTTGATCGCGCTCGCCATCGCCCAGCCGACGGCCTGCGGATATTGGGTGCCGAGATTGCCCGAAATCGAGAAGAAACCGTGCGCGCGGTCGGAATACATGATCGGCAGCTGGCGGCCGTGGAGCGGGTCGGCAGCGTTGGAGTAGATCTGGCACATCATCGCTTCGAGCGGATAGCCGCGCGCGATAAGGATGCCCTGCTGGCGATAGGTCGGGAAGTGCATGTCGTCGCGGTCGAGCGCGTGGGTCGCGGCGACGGCGATCGCCTCCTCGCCGGTGCACTTCATGTAGAAACTGGTCTTGCCCTGCCGCTGGGCGCGATACATGCGATCGTCAAACACGCGCACGGTCTTCATGTGGCGCAATATGGCGCGCAGCGTGTCGGGCGAGAGGCGCGGGTCCCACGGGCCGACCGCGCGGCCATCGTCGTCGAGCACGCGGACGAGTTGGGTGGTCAGCGGGTGGGTGTCGCCGGCGGGCGCTGCGACGTCGGGCCGAGGCGCTTCGCCAGCGCACTGCACCACAACATTCGAGAAATCGGGCGCGTCGCCCGGCCGATAGCTTGGCTCGGGCACGTGCAATGCAAGCGCCGGGCGATTCGGGCGCTCGTCGGTGTCGCTCATCCTCATCCTTCCACGCCATCCGGAGGGCCGGCGGCACTGATCAGTGAATGATCCCATAGAAGGTTCCCACCACGGTTTGAAGGGACTAGTTTCAGTTGAAACGGGGTCCGGTTTCCGCCGGTCAATCCTCGTGGGGGACGCCAAGCGTTGCGCCTTCGCTATAATTCCCGCCAGCGCCTGTCTCGAACCACACCGGGCGCCGCTTGCGGGCCGGAGTGGCGGTGTCGTCGAGGTTGCGGTCGAGCAGGCGGCCGCCGATCATCGTCATGACAATCTTGTCCGAGTTTCGAATGCTTTCGAGCGGGTTGCCGTCGAGCACGATGAGGTCGGCAAGCTTGCCGGGCTCGAGGCTGCCGAGGTCGCGGTCGAGGCCGAGCGCGCGGGCGGGGTTGATCGTGCCGGTGCGCAGCGCCTCCATGTTCGACATGCCGCCGAGCTTGAACATCCACATGTCCCAGTGGGCGCCGAGCCCCTCGCGCTGGCCGTGCGCGCCGATCGAGACGGGGATGCCGAGGTCGCTGACCTGCTTGGCCTGGCGCGCGGCGTTGAGGACGTTGTCTTCCTCGGGTGGGTTCATCACCGGGCGGCGGGCGCGGGCGTCGAGTAGGGGGCGCGGAACCCATTTCGACAGGATCGGCTCGGCCCACACGGGCGAGCGCTGGTACCAGTAATTCTCGCCAAACGCGCCGCCGTAGGCCACGACGAGAGTGGGGGTCCAGGCGGTGCCGCTGCCCTTCCAAAATTGGAGGACGTCGTCGTAGATGTTCGCGACGGGGAGCGAATGTTCGATCGTGGTGTGGCCGTCGGCGATCAACGTCATGTCCATCTGGAACAGCGAGCCGCCTTCGGGGACGACTTCCATGCCGAGCTGGCGGGCAGCCTCGATGATCATCTGGCGCTGTTCGCGGCGCGGCTGGTTGTAGCTCTTGACCGACCAGGCGCCCGAGGCGCGCAGGCGGCGAAGGTGGGTCAGCGCATCGTCAAGACTGTTGATCTCCGCAGTGAAGGGAGTCGTCGCGCCATACAGGATCGTGCCGGTCGAGTAGACTCGCGGGCCGGTGATGAGGCCGGCGCGCTGCATTTCGGATGAGGCGAACACCTCGTGGGTGTCGGTCGACGGGTCATGGACGGTCGTCACGCCATAGGCGAGCGCGGCGTTGTAGACCCAGTTCTGCTGGGGGATGATCTGGTCGGCACCGTGAGGGCCGTGCCAGTGGGCGTCGATCAGCCCGGGGATGATCGTCTTGCCCGAAACATCGACGCGGCGGGCACCGGTCGGGATGGCGACCGCGCCGGCCGGGCCGATCGCGGCGATGCGGTCACGGACGATGACGATGGTGCCGTTGTCGATCACCTCGTCACCGCGCATCGTGACGATGCGGGCGCCGGTCAGGGCGAGGGTGCCGGCGGGCTTGGCGGCGTCGGCGGTGAAGCCCAAGTGGGCGAAGATCGGGGCCGGTTTCGGCTTGCCGCCCTCGAACTCGCCGGCACCGGACAGGGTGCGGGCGAACAGATCGGGACCCTGGCTCCAGTAGAGAGTGCGGCCGTTGCCCGACCAGTGGAGCCAGTCGCCGGCATCGGTCGAGACGCGCGTCTGGGGCAGCGCGGTGCCATCGGAGGCAATATCGATCGACCGTCCAACGCGGGTGAACGGCATCACATAGGCCTGATATCGTTCGGTCCAGGCGACATATTGCTCGTCGGGAGAGAGC
>JBKJMA010000038.1:0-4268 GCA_046596505.1 Sphingomicrobium sp. | reverse complement strand
ATCCCCGCCGACAAGCTTGGCCAGCTCCAGCGCAACCTGATCCTCAGCCACAGCTGCGGCCTCGGCGATCCGCTCCCGCGCCACGTCACCCGGCTGATGATCATCCTCAAATTGATCGGGCTCGGTCGCGGCCATTCGGGGGTCCGCCGCGAGGTGATCGACGCGCTCCAATCCCTCCTCGACGCCGACGCCATGCCGGTGATCCCGTCGCAGGGCAGCGTCGGCGCCAGCGGCGACCTCGCCCCGCTCGCGCACCTCGTCGCGACCCTCATGGGCGAAGGCCGCATCGACCTCGCCGGCGAAACGCTCCCCGCCGCCGACGCCCTCGCCCGGATGGGCCGCGAACCGCTCGCGCTCGGCCCCAAGGAAGGCCTCGCGCTCATCAACGGCACGCAGGCCTCGACCGCGATCGCGCTCGACGCGCTGTTCCTCGGCGAGCGGGTGTTCGCCGCCGCGCTCGGATCGGGCGCGATGGCGGTCGATGCCCTCAAAGGCAGCTGCGCCCCGTTCGACTCCCGCCTCCACGAATTGCGCGGCCAGCCCGGCCAGATCGCCGTCGCGCTGCGCCTCCGCGCCCTCCTCGACGCCAGCGAGATCGGCACCAGCCACCATGATTGCGACCGGGTGCAGGACCCCTACAGCTTCCGCTGCCAGCCGCAGGTGATGGGCGCTTCGCTCGACCTCCTCGTCAACGCCGCGCGCACGCTGACCATCGAAGCCAACGCCGTCACCGACAACCCGATCCTCTTCCCCGGTTCGGACGAAGCCATCTCGGCCGGCAATTTCCATGCCCAGCCGGTTGCCTTCGCCGCCGACATCATCGCCATGGCGCTATGCGAGGTCGGCAGCCTCAGCGAACGCCGCACCTCGGTCCTCGTCGACCCGACCATGAGCCGCCTGCCCGCCTTCCTCACCGACGACGGCGGCTTGAATTCCGGACTGATGATCCCGCAGGTCACCGCCGCCGCGCTGGTCAGCGAGAACAAGTCCCTCGCCTTTCCCGCCAGCGTCGATTCGATCCCGACCAGCGCCGGGCAGGAAGACCATGTCTCGATGGCGCCCATCGCGGCGCGAAAAGCGGTGCGTATCGCCCATAATGCCGCCGGCGTGATCGCGGTCGAGCTCATCGCCGCCGCGCAAGGGCTCGACTATCACCGCCCGCTCGTCACCAGCCCGGCGCTCGCCGCGCTCCACGCTCGCGTCCGCGCGCTCTCGCCCCACCTCGACACCGACCGCTACTGGGCCGACGAAATGGCCGCGATCCAGGCCGCCGTCCTCGCCGGATCGCTGGCCGAACTAACCGTCCTCGACTAGCGCCGCCGCGCCTTCGCAGGCACGACCCGCGACCACGCCTGCGTCTTGCAGACCAACCCGCCGAACGCGCACCCTTTCACCTCGAGCGACCGTGGCCCGGTCAGCCGAAACTCGCCCTCGGCATGGACATTGCGGTCAGCGACGAACACGTCCCCGCGCCACATGCCCTCACCCGCCGGTTCGAGATCGCGCATCAGGTCGGTCCCGACCAGCCGCGGCGTTCCCGCTTCGGCGGCGTCGGCCTTCGCCTGCGCCGACGCCGAAATCACCCGCCCGCACAACAAGTCTCCGCACGGCGCGATCCGCACCGTCACGCTGCGCTTGGGATTGGCCCACGCCCCCTCGATCGGCGACGCGGCCAACCCCGGCGCGGACGACATGAGAGCGGCGGCAAGGAGCAAGGCTTTCATCACAATCCCTCGACACGAATTTCCGCCCAACGGACGAACGACCCGCCTTGCTCCCTTCGCGCGTTATTTTTCGCCGACCATCGCGAGGTAATCCGCCGCGCTCATCGGTCCGCGCACGAACGTATCGGTATGGCTCGCGACATATTTGCGCAGCTCCAGCCCGCCGCGCATCGGGTTGACCCCCATCCGCTTGGCCGCTTCTTCGGACGCCTTGTCCTGCGCCTCGGTCGGGGCCGGGTAAATCACCATATAATCCCAGCTGTCGCCATCGGTGTGGGCGAACAGCTGGCTCTTGGAAATGCCCGCCGCAGCGGCGATCCGGTCTTGCTGGTCGAGCCATTTCAGGAAGCCCGGCTGCTGCCCCGGCGCGATATGATAGAGCGAGACGATCGCCTTGCCGGGCTCGGCCGCCACGGCGGGAGTGGCGACAGCGCAGGCCAGCGCGGCGCTCGCCGCAAAAAGGGTCGTGAGTCTCATGACAAATCCCCTGTTCGGCGCCGCAGCGCCCCTTCGGCCTGCCATCCGGCATACCGGTTTCCCTCCCCATGGGGCACGCGACTCATGACGAGTTCAACGCGGCAATTAAACCTCAATTAACCCGGCCTCGCAAGGCAGACGAGGGCATCCGGCCGGCGGCGCCAACGCCCGTTCAATGAAAGTCGCGGCTCTTGGGAATGCAGTTCACGTTGCGCGGGTGCATGGCGACCCCCGGGGGGCGCCTGCGCTCCCCGGCATCCGGAGCAGGGCGCCTGCGCTCCCCGGCATCCGGAACCGCGCGCCAGCTTCCCGCGCCATCCCCCGCGCTCAAAGTCGACGGCATCGCCTCCTCGCTCAGCGCGCGCAGCATCGCGGTATCGTCGACCAGCGTCCGCGCGACGACATGGACGATCTCCTCGTCGCGCTGGACCATGCCGTGCACCGCCATCAGCCGCGCCCCCATCACCACCTTGCGCTGCGCCGCGAACGCGTCGGGCCAGATCACCAAATTCGCGATCCCGGTCTCGTCCTCCAGCGTGATGAAGCACACCCCCTTCGCGCTCCCCGGGCGCTGGCGGATCAGCACCAGCCCCGCCAGCGACACCCGCCGGCCATATTTAAGCTTGGCCAACTGGTCCGCCGTCGTGAAACCCTTGGCCCGGTAATGATCGCGCAGGAACTGCATCGGATGCGCTTTCAACGACAGCCGCACCGTCTGGTAATCGGCCACCACCTGCTCGCCGAGCAGCATCGCCGGCAGCCGCACCACCTCGCTCTCCCACCCCTCGTCACGCGCGTCGGCATGGGCAAACAGCGGCAAGTCCGGCGCGCCCTTCAACGCCCGCGAATCCCACAAGGCCGCCCGCCGATCGAGCCCCATCGAGCGAAACGCATCGGCCTCGGCCAGCTTGCTCACCGACGCGACATTGGCCCCCGACCGCCGCCGCAATTCCTCGACGGATTCGTAAGGCACATCCCCCCGCGCCCCAACCACCCGCGTCGCCGCATCGAGCCGAAGTCCGTCGATCATCCTGAGGCCCAGCCGAAGCACCTCTCCCCCCCTCCCTTCCAGGGAGGGGCGACTCGGCGCAGCTGAGCGGGGGTGGGTAGTGAGCGCAGCGAGCCGGTCCGACGGTCGCAACAGCTCGCTTCGCTCGTCACCCACCCCCAGCCCCTCCCTGTTAGGGAGGGGCGCTTCGAGCGTACAATCCCATTGAGAGTGGTTCACATCGACCGCGCGCACTTCCACCCCATGGTCCCGCGCGTCGCGCACGATCTGCGCCGGCGCATAAAACCCCATCGGCTGCGAGTTGAGCAGCGCGCACGCGAACGCCGCCGGATACTTCCATTTCAACCAGCTCGACACATACACCAGGTGCGCGAAGCTCGCCGCGTGGCTTTCGGGAAAGCCATATTCACCGAACCCCTTGATCTGGTCGAAGCAGCGCTGCGCAAACTCGGGATCATAGCCCCGCTCGACCATCCGCCCGACCATCTTCTCCTGCAGCAGCTCGATCGTCCCGCGCGATCGGAACGTCGCCATCGCCTTCCTCAACTGGTTCGCCTCGGCCGGGCTGAACTTCGCCGCATCGAGCGCAATCTTCATCGCCTGCTCCTGGAAGATCGGCACCCCCAGCGTGCGCCCCAAGATCTTCTCGAGCTCGTCGGCCTCGCCATGCTCGGGCGCGGGGCACGGAAAAAGCACCGGCTCACGTCCCTGCCGCCGCTTCAGGAACGGGTGCACCATGCCGCCCTGGATCGGCCCCGGCCGGACGATCGCCACCTCGATCACCAAATCGTAGAAACAGCGCGGCCTGAGCCTCGGCAGCATGTTCATCTGCGCCCGGCTCTCGACCTGGAACACCCCCAGGCTGTCGCCCTTGCACAGCATGTCGTACACCCCCGCCTCGTCGCGCGGGACGGTTGCGAGCTCCCACCGCTCGCCATGATGCGCCGCGATCAAATCGAACGCCTTTCGAATACAGGTCAGCATTCCCAGCGCGAGCACGTCGATCTTGAGGATCCCCAGCTCCTCGATGTCGTCCTTGTCCCACTCGATGAAGGTGC
>JBKJMA010000031.1:0-5850 GCA_046596505.1 Sphingomicrobium sp. | reverse complement strand
GGCTGGCAGGGGCAGGGGGACTCGAACCCACGACCCTCGGTTTTGGAGACCGATGCTCTACCAACTGAGCTATACCCCTAGGCCGCCCGTCCCCTACCCTCGCCCGCGAGGGCGTGCAAGTCGGGGTGGCAACTCGAAAATTTTGAACGGTGCTGCAAGAACCGCCACGGTTGCGGCACGGACCTCGCCCGCGCACCACGGCATTCGTCGCGCTGCGCTTCAGGCAGCGATATCATAGGGTTGGATTTCGCCGGACAAATAAAGATTGCGCGCCTTGGTGCGGCTCAGTTTCCCCGAACTTGTGCGTGGCAGTGTGCGAGGCGGGATCAGTTCGACCACCGGAGAGATCCCCGTGATTGCGCGGACCCGCTCGCGGATGTCGTCTCGCAGGCGACTGCGCTCGCCTTCGTCGCTGACCCGGCAATGGACCAGCACCGCCGGGGTTTCCTCGCCCGACGTTCCGGTGATCGCGAAGGCGGCGATGTCGCCCGACTTGAAGCCGGGCAATTGTTCGACCGCCCATTCGATGTCCTGCGGCCAGTGGTTGCGGCCGTTGATGATGATCATGTCCTTGGCGCGGCCGACGATGAAGATGTAACCGTTGGACAAATAGCCCATGTCGCCGGTGTCGAGCCAGCCATCCGCCGTGAGGCAGGCGGCCGTCGATTCCTCGTCGCGGAAATAGCCTGCCATCACGCTGGCACCGCGCACGAACACCTTGCCGATGCTGCGGTTGGCGAGCAGTTCGCCCGACGTGTCGCGGATTTCGAGTTCCATCCCGGTCACCGGCTTGCCGCAGTTGACGATTGCGCGGTAGCGACGCGGACGCTCCTGTTCCGGCGTTCCGACACCCGACAATTCGCTCTCCTCGACGAGTTCGAGGCGAATGCCCTCGCCCGGCGGCATCAGCGAGACGGCGAGCGTCGCCTCGGCCAGCCCATAGCTTGGGCAGAACGCGCTGGCGTTGAACCCGGCGTTGGCAAAGCCGTCGACAAACGACTGCATGACATCCGGCCGGATCATGTCGGCGCCATTGCCGGCGATCCGCCACCGCGACAGGTCGAAGCGGTCCTCGACCTTGGTGAGCGATGACAGGCGACGCGCGCAAATGTCATAGCCGAAGGTCGGCGAATAGCTCACCGACGTGCCCGGATTGCGGCTGATCAAGTCGAGCCACGCCAGCGGACGGCGCGCGAAATCCTCGGTCTTCTGGTAATCGACCGACAGCTGGTTGGCGAGCGGCGAGAGCATGCAGCCGACCAGCCCCATGTCATGATACCACGGCAACCACGAAATCACGCGGTCGGTGTCCCCCATCGCCAGGCCGACGCCGTGCGCGCGCAGATTGTCGAGCAGCGAGCGATGCGTGACCGCGACGCCGTGGGGGAAGCGGGTCGAACCGCTCGAATATTGGAGATAGGCGATTTCCTCGCCGTCCTGCGGCGGAAGCTCGTCGTCACTCGGCACGATGTCGGCAAGCGTGTCCCAGTCGCGCGCTTCGACCTTTCGCGCGGCGGCGGCTTCGCCGGCGAAATCGGCGAGTTCGGGCGGGTACAGGAACAGCTTGGGGTCCGAGCTGGTCAGCATGACCTTCAACTGCTCGACATAGGCCTCGCGCCCGCCGAAGCTCGTCGGCAGCGGCAGCGGCACGGGCCACAACCCGGCATAGACCGCGCCGAAGAAGCAGGCGGCGAACTCGGGGCCGGTCTCGGCGATCAACGCCAGGCGGTCACCCTTGGCGAGGCCCAGCGCAAGAAAGCGCTGCGCATGGGCCAGCGCATGCCCGCGCAGCTCGGAATAGGGATAGGCCCGCACCAGGGTACCACGCGCGTCGTGGAAATTCATGCCGCGCTGCCCCTTGGCGGCATAGTCGAGTGCCTCCCCCATCGTCGCGAAATCCGCGATCCGGCGGGGCAGGGCGTCGAGGGTTGGCGTGGCGCCGGGGGGCGATAGGTCGTGGCTTTGGGTCACGCGGGTTCCTGGCATTCAAGAGCATCAGGCGGCGGCTTGCGCCGTCGTTGGGGTCAGACACGGCCCCGGATGGTGAATGGGAAGACAGTGTGGCACAAACATGGCGCCATGCCGCCCCGAACCGGACACCGACCGCGCCCACCACTCGACCCGGCGACGCTCAACGAGCTGGCGCTGGCTTACGTCGGACGTTTCGCCACTTCGCGGTCGAAGCTCGCCAGCTATCTGCAGCGCAAGCTCAGGGAGCGTGGGTGGGACGCGCCCGAACCGGCCGACCCGGCCGCGATCGCCGAACGGCTGGCGCGCCTTGGCTATGTCGACGATGCGGCCTTTGCCGTGGCGAAAGCGCGTGCGCTTACCGGCCGCGGCTATGGCGCGCGGCGAGTGGGACAGGCGCTCTATGCCGCGGGCATCGACGACGAGGATGGCGGCGAGGCGCGGGCCCTGGCTCAAGACGAGCGGGTTGAAGCCGCACTGCGCATGGCGCGGAGGCGGCGGATCGGGCCTTTCGCCGATGCCCCGCTCGACCCAGCGCGGCGCGAAAAGGCGCTCGCAACCATGATTCGCGCCGGTCACTCCTTCACGCTGGCCCGCGCGATCATCGACCTGTCGCCTGGAGATCCGATTGACCAAATCTCGCTTTCGGATTTGCGTTAGATTATGCTTAACTTCGCTTTTCTGACATAACTACTTGCGCTAGTGATTCCGGATGTGAAACGAGTTTGTCGGGTGGGAACTGCAGAGGTGATGCGTAGCGAGACGAAAGACGAGGGAGAGCGCACTGAAGCGCCCGACCCCGAGTCCTTTGTTATTCGAGGACGTGTGAAATGGTTCGATTCGACGCGAGGCTTCGGCTTCCTGGTCAGCGACGCGTGCGAAGGCGACGTGCTGATCCATTTCAGCGTGCTCAAGGATCACGGCCGCCGCTCGCTACCCGAAGGCGCTGAGGTCGAATGCGTCTGCGCGTTACAGAATCGCGGTCTCCAGGCGGTAAAAATTCTCGATATTGACCTATCGACGGCCTTGCCCTCGGCGCCGCGCAGCCCCATTCCTGTTGCCGATCGGGCTGACCGCGAGGCACTTGCCGAGGCGGCTGGACCGTTCGTGCTGGTGGAGGTCAAGTGGTTCAATCGCGTCAAGGGTTTCGGCTTCCTGGTCGATCCGAGTGGAGAGCGGGGCGACATCTTCGTCCATATGGAAACGGTGCGCCTGGCGGGCTTGGCGGATCTCGAGCCGGGCGAGATGGTCGAGGCGCGGATCGCCGACGGCCTGAAGGGTCTGACCGCAGTCGACCTGCGCGAGAGCGAGCAGGAAAACTGATCGCCGGCATCTGGGTTGCCGCAGCGCTGGCGCTCGCGGCGTGCCAGCCGAGCGCCTCGGTCGGTACCGCATTGCAGGCGGCCGTTTCGGGAATGCCGCAGGTTCCGCTCACCGTGACCGGAACGGGCACGTCGCATCATTTCCTCGTCGAAGTTGCCAGCACTGGCGAACAGCAGCAGCGCGGACTGATGTTCCGCCGGAGCCTCGCGCCCGACCGCGGAATGATCTTCCCGTTCGCGCAGCCCGAGATGGCGACCTTCTGGATGAAGGACACGCTCATCCCGCTCGACCTGATCTTCATTCGCGCCGACGGGACGATCACCAATATCGCCGCCAATGCGGTGCCGATGGACCTTGCGCTGATCCCGTCCAACGCCCCGGTGACGGCGGTGCTCGAGATTGCCGGGGGCCGTGCCGCACAGCTCGGCATCCATGCCGGCGACCGGGTCCGCTGGAAGCAGTAGAAGCGGGCCGGGCGCTCGCTTGGTTGCGCACCGGCCCCGAACACGGCAAAGGCGCTCGCCATGGGACTATTCGGCAAATTCTTCAGTCCAAGCTGGTGGAACGGCGCCACCTTCGGGACGGCGCTGTTCTCTAACCGTCACGGGCGCGAGGTCGGTCGCGATGACACCGGCAATGTCTATCTGCAGCACAAGGACGACGCCCGGCGCCGATGGGTGATCTATGACGGCGCCAACGACGGCAGCCGCGTTCCGCCAGGCTGGCAGGCATGGCTCAAGGGCACGATCAACGAGCTTCCCGAAAAGGAGCTCCCCCCGCGCCGCCCGTTCGAGCAGCCGCCGCTCGCCAATCAGACCGGGACTTTCGCCGCCTACAAACCCGGCGGGTCGCTCGGCGGACAGGGCGTCAGGCCCGCAGCGACCGGCGACTATCAGGCGTGGAAGCCCGAATAGGCGTGCGCCACTCTTGCGCGATGATTGCCGCCTCGGTGGTGCTGCTCGGCGGCTGCGACCGCGCGGCGAAGCAGCCAGCGTCATCGTCGCCGATGGTCGATGCGCGCAAGGGCCAGGCGCTGCAAAATGTCGGCGAAACGCCGATGGCCGAGCGGGTCGCGGTGCTCGGCTTGCTCAACAAGCGCAACGGCATCGTGCGCAACCTCACCATGAAGCCGGGCGAGGCGTTGCGCATTCGCGACGTCATCGTCCGGTTGCGGGCGTGTGAAACGACTGCGCCATGGGAATCGCCGCCGCTCACCGGGGCGTTCGTCCAGCTGGATGTCGAACAGCCGAACAAGGCGTGGAAGCGCGTTTTTTCAGGCTGGCTTTACAAGGAATCGCCGTCGCTCAACGTCGTCGAGCACCCGGTCTATGACGTGTGGCCCAAGAGCTGCACGATGAGCTGGCCCGGCGCTCCGGGAGCGCTGGCGGCATCCCTCGACAAGCCCGCGGCACCGACCGCCTCGAGCTCCGCGAGCAAGCCATCGAGTGCGAAGAAGTCTGCTGGTGACGTCGCTCGCCCAGACGTCGTGGATGCACCTGCTCCTGCCGTCGAAGTTCCGGCGCCGGAACCCAGCGCCGAGGCCAACAACTGAGCGTATAGCTCTCGTGGGACGGTAACCGCTCCCAGCGACGCGAGATGACCGGTCATGAACTGGCAGTCGAGCAATGAGTATCCGCCAACCTTGAGCCGGGCGACCAGCCACGCGAGCGCCACTTTCGACGCGTCGGTCTCGCTGCTGAACATGCTTTCACCGAAGAAGGCGCCGCCCAATTTGACGCCGTAAAGTCCTCCGACCAGCTTGCCGTCGCGCCAAGTCTCGATGGAATGGGCGTTTCCCGCGGCGTGGAGGCCAAGCGTGGCGCGCTCAATCTGTTCGTTGATCCAGGTCTCGTCGCGCCGGGCGCAAGCGGCGAGCACCTCGCCGAATGCGCGGTCGACGGTCACTTCGAAGCGGCGCGAGCGGACCCGGCGGGCGAGTGAACGGGACAGGTGAAACCGGTCGAGCGGGAGGATCGCACGGCTGCGCGGCTCGACCCAGAAAATGTCCCCGGCGTCGCGGCTGTCGGCCATCGGGAAGATGCCGGCGGCATAGCCGCGCAAGAGCAATCGGGGGTCGAGCCCGCTCACAGCGGACGCTGGTTCTGCGCGCTACTCACAACAGCTTGAGGACCTCTTCCTGGGGGCGGCACAGCGCCACGCCCTTGTCGGTCTCGACCAGCGGGCGGTTGATCAGGATCGGGTGCGCCATCATCGCGTCGAGGATCATGTCGTCGCTCACACCGTCGGCGGTCAGGCCAAGCTCGGCGGCAAGCGGCTCCTTGACGCGAAGGCCGTCCTTCGCGGTAATGCCGGCGCGGGCGTAGAGCCGTTGCAGTTCGGCGCGCGCCGGCGGCGCCTTCAGATATTCGATGACTTGCACATCGGCGCCCGATTCTTCAAGCAGCGCCACGGTCTTGCGAGAAGTCCCGCAGGCCGGATTATGGTAGATGGTCGCCCTCATTCCGACATCTTAGCAACAAGTGCGCGCGCTTGGAACGCACGGAACCCCGAAGAACGCGTGCGTCTAGCTGGGGTTCATCCGGGACCGGATAGGGAACG
>JBKJMA010000237.1:0-18067 GCA_046596505.1 Sphingomicrobium sp. | reverse complement strand
GCGCCGAACAGCGTTATTACCAGTGTCGAGATCGACAGCCCCACACCAGGCACCAGCGCGAGTACGAAATCGGTCGCCGCCGACACCGCGCTCCACAGCCGCACCGAGCCATGCTGGAGCAGGCTCGCCGCCGCCAGCACGAGGCTGCGCAGGAACAGCCAACCCATGATGATCGTCACCGTCGGCAGGAATTTTGTCGCCGGATCGGTCGCGAACAGCAGCCCGGCGACGACCGTCAGCGCCCCCGCGAGCAGTGCCAGCCGCCGCGTTTCCTGACGCCGGGTGGCGGCAAGGATCTCGGCGGTCCCGGCGAGCCCCAGCAATGCCCCGATGATCGCCGCGCCGCTCGCCGGCCCGACCAGCGGCAGCACCGCCGCGCCGGCGCTGAGCAAGATGATCGACCACCCCGCCGCGGCGATCCACCGCGCCCGGCGAGCATGATCCATGTCGTGCAAAACACCTGTCACGGACAAAGGCTAGCATCTCCCCGGCGCCACGTCATTGACCGAATGCGGGCAATGTCGCGGCCTGTGAAGTCATTGAGGTGGATCACGCGCGCCGCGGGCACCATCACCGTCTTCCGCTCGGGCGAGCGCTGCTGTAATCCGAATATCAAGCCGCTCACTCGAGGACGATCTTCCATGGCCGACGCCGACCCCCGCGACCCGTCCCTCGCCGCTGCGGCAATGCGCGCCGCGTTCGACGTCCAGCACGCCGCCTCGCGCAGCGGCGGCATCCCCAGCGCCGCCGCCCGTCGCGACCGGCTCGATCGGCTGAAACAGCTGGTCCTTGAGAACGCCGATGCCTTTGCCGACGCCATTTCCGCCGACTTCGGCACGCGCTCGCGGACCGAGACCAAGCTGCTGGAGATTATTCCCACGCTCAGCGCGATCAAGCATGCGCGAAAGGCTATTCCGCGATGGATGAAGCCCGAGCGCCGCCGCGTCGACGCGACCTTCCAGCCCGCCAAGGCGTGGGTTCGCCACGAGCCGCTCGGGGTGATCGGAATTATCTCGCCGTGGAATTACCCGCTCCAACTTGCGCTGTCCCCGCTGGTCGACGCGCTGGCGGCGGGCAATCGCGTGATGCTCAAGCCGTCCGAGCTGACCCCCGCTTTCTCGGCGCTGCTTGAGAGCACCATCGCCGCGCAGTTCGCCGCCGACGAAGTGATCGTCGTTACCGGCGGGACGGAGACCGGCAAGGCGTTTTCCTCGCTGCCGTTCGACCACCTCCTTTTCACCGGATCGACCGCGGTCGGGCGCGAAGTCTACAAGGCGGCCGCAGCCAATTTGGTGCCCGTAACGCTCGAGCTTGGCGGCAAGTCGCCGGCGATGCTGTTCGACGATTACTCGATCGAGAAGGCCGCGCGCAGCATTGCCTTTGGCAAGTTCGTCAATGCCGGCCAGACCTGCATCGCGCCCGACTATGTGCTCGTCCCCAGGGCCAAGGCAAAGGCGCTCGCCGAGGCGATCCTCACCCAGACGCGACACTCCTATCCCGAGGTGGCCGGCAATGCCGACTATTCCGGAGTTATCTCCGAACGCCATCGCCTGCGCCTGACGGGCGCCATCGAGGCGGCGCGTGACGCGGGGGCCACCATCCTCGCGCACGAAGATGAAGGGACAAGTGCGGCGGGCAAGATCGGCCCGACAATCGTGCTGGGCGCCCCCGCCGAAGGGCTGTTGCTCGGCGAGGAGATCTTCGGTCCGATCCTGCCAATCATCCCCTACGACAGCGAAGACGAGGCGATTGCCTTCATGCTGGCGCGCGAACGCCCGCTGGCGCTTTATGCGTTCAGCAACCGCTCGTCCGACCATTGGCGCCTGCTCGACCGGGTCATCTCGGGCGGGGTCACGCTCAACGGCACGCTGATGCATATCGCGCAGGAGAGACTGCCCTTCGGCGGGGTCGGCGCGAGCGGGATCGGCGCCTATCATGGCGAGGAAGGGTTCAAGCGCTTCAGCCACGCCCGCGCGATCCACAAGATCGGCGCGGTCAACGTGTTCGAGCGGATGGGGCCGCCGTGGGGCAAGACCGCCGCCTTCGTTGCAAGAATGCTGACCCGTTAGCGTGCTGGCCGCTAGGCCGCCGCCGATAGCGCCCGTTTGCCCAATATCATGTCGGCGGCTTTCTCCGCGATCATGATCGTCGGCGCATTGGTATTGCCCGAAATCAGCCGCGGCATGATCGAGGCATCGACCACGCGAAGCCCCTCGACCCCGTGCACGCGCAACTGCGGATCGACCACCGCGCGCGCGTCATGCCCCATCGCGCAAGTACCCACCGGGTGATAGATGGTGGTCCCCGTTTCCCGCGCAAATTCGAGCAATTGTTCGTCCGACTGTAACTCCGGCCCGGGGTTCATCTCATGATCGATATAGCGGTCGAGCGCCGGCTGGGCGGCGATCCGCCGGCCCCACCGAAGCGCCGAGACGATCACGCGCTGATCCTCTGCGGCGCTCAGATAATTGGTCTGGATCGCCGGATGATCCGCCGGGTTGGCGCTGCGCAGGTGCACCGAGCCTCGCGATTCGGGGCGCAGTTGGCACGGCGCGATGGTCAGCCCGGGTTGCTTCTCCAGCTCCATCTTCTGCTCGTTGGCGAGCTTGTCGATGTCCATCGTCGCGGGCAGGATGTGAAACTGAATGTCGGGCCCGGCAAGCTCGGGCCGCGAGCGGCAGAACACCGCGATATGCGCCGCCGACAGCGTCAGCAGCCCGCGCTTCTGGAACAGATATTTGGCGGCCTCGCCAAGAAACCGCACCCCGCGCGCCATTTCGTTGACCGACATCACGTTTGCCTTGAGCCGGAAGCGTTCGCCGACCACGAAATGGTCCTGCAGATTCTCGCCCACGCCTGGCAGATCGGCGATCACGTCGATCCCGAGCGCGCGCAACCGCTCGCCCTGGCCGATCCCCGACAGCTCGAGGAGTTGCGGCGAATTGACCGTGCCCCCCGCCAAGATCACCTCGCGTCGCGCCTTCACCGTGCGCGTTCGGCCGCCCTGGGAGTACTCGACCCCGATCGCGCGCCTGCCCTCGAACAGCACGCGGCTCGCCAGCGCGCCCGTCTCGACCGCCAGATTGGCCCGTCCCATCGCGGGATGCAGATAGGCCACCGCCGCCGAGTGCCGCTTGCCGTCCTTGATCGTCAGCTGGAACCAGCTCGCGCCCTCCTGCTCCGGCCCGTTCGGGTCGCGCCGCGGCAGGCCCAGCGCCTCGCACGCTTCGATCACCGCCTCGGAAATCGCATGCTTGTCGCGCACGTCGGAGACATGCAGCGGACCACCGACGGCATGGTTTTCACACGCGCCATTTTCCTGGTTCTGCGATTTGCGAAAATACGGAAAGACATCGTCCCACGCCCAGCCCTCGCAGCCGAGCTGGCGCCAGTGGTCATAGTCCGATCGCTGCCCGCGCACGTACAGCATCGCATTGATCGACGACGACCCGCCGAGGACCTTGCCGCGTGGCCAGACATGCGGGCGCCCGTGCGTCCCCGCGTCGGGCTCGGTCACATACAGCCAGTTGACCTTGGAGTCCTTGAGCGTTTGCGCATAGCCGACGGGAACGTGGATCATCACGTTCGACAGGAATTGCCCCGGTGCCTTCATCGGCCGGTCGTCATTTCCGGCCTCGAGCAGCACCACGCGAATGTCGGGATCCTCGCTGAGCCGCGCGGCGAGCACACATCCGGCCGAGCCCGCTCCGACGATGACATAATCGGCCTCGGTGATGTCAGCCATTTGCGCCTGCCTCGATCGATTGGCGGATCCATCGAGCCGTCTCGCGGCCCTGGGTGAAGGGCAGCATGTGGCCGCCTTCTACCAGCGTCAGCCGCGCGCCGGGGATTTCACGTGCGGTGCGCTCGCCGTGATCGCGGTGGTCGAGGAGGGCGTCGCCGCGCGCGAACAGGATGTGCGTCGGCAGCTTGAGCTCGGCATAGCCGGCAACGACATCCGACATGTCGGTCCCCGCCTCGGCCAGATCGGCCGACGCCCCGATGAACGCCGATGGCCGCAGCCCCAGCGCGCCACCGCCCGCGATCGCGAAATCCTCTGGCACCGGCTCGGGCTTGAACACCTCGGCCATCACCGCCTTGGAAGCCAGGATCGACATCGGCACCGCGATGCTGTGCGCGATCATGCCGCGCATCCGCGGCGGCACCATCAGCCCCTTGAATGCCTTGGACACCTCCGTCACCGGCTGCGATGCGGGCGCGATCAGCAACAGGCCGCCGACCTTGGTGGGATGAAGCACCGCGATCGTCAGCGCGAGTGCGCCGCCGAGCGAATGCCCGACGAGCCACGGCTTCTCCAGCCCCAGTTCGTCGATCAGCCCGGCCATCAGCCTGGCCTGGGTGCGCAGGTCGGCCGGAGTCCCGGCGGCACGCGGCGAATATCCCGAGCCGGGCCGATCGACGCGGATCACGCGGTAGTCGCGAGCCAGATCATCGATAAGGTCGCGCCCGAAATTGCGCATCTGCCCGCCCAGCCCATGGATCAGCAGCAACGGCGGACCAGCGCCTTCCTCGGCGACATGCAGTTGTTGCCCGTCGACCTCGACCATGCGTCCGTCGCGCGGCACCAGCGCCTCGGCCTTGCGCGCAGTCCTTGCGGTGAAGAATAACGCGCCCGCCGCCGCTACCGCGGTCGCCGCGCCGATTGCCAGCCTGCCCTTTTTCATGCGCTCATGCTCCGCCCGAGGAATTTCCAATAGCTCACCGGCGCCAATCGTTCGATCAGGGCGCCGAACTTCGCGTCATTGCCGACGATGATCCGCGGGCGATCCTGTTCGACCCCGCTGACGATGATCTCGCCCGCGCGCTCGGGCGGCATCTTGAGGAATTTCTTGTCGAATTCGGCGCGCATCGCCTCGGCCTCGACCGCCTCGGCGTTGGTGACGTGCTTTGGTGCCCGCGCATTGCGCGCGATCGAGGTGCGGATCCCGCCTGGATGTACCACGCTTATCCCGACCTTCGACCCGGCCAACGCCAGTTCGTTGCGCAGCGATTCCGAAAAGCCGCGCACCGCGAACTTGCTTGCACAATAAGCGGTATTGTTCGGCGGGGCGATCAGTCCGAACAAGCTCGAAGTATTCACGATCCGCGCCGCGTCGCGCGTTTTCAGATGCGGCAGGAACGCCCGCGTCAGTCGCACCACCGCGGCGAAGTTGATTCCCATCAGCCAGTCGAAATCGGCCTCGTCGACCTGCTCGAACGTGCCGCCGATCGCGACTCCGGCGTTGTTGAACAGCAGGTCGACGCGGCCATGCGCGGCGAGCACCGCAGCGGGCAGCGCCAGACATTGCTCGCGGTCGCCGACGTCGATGCAATGAGTGCTGACCTCGACGTTGCCGACCATTGCCGCGGTCTCGTCGATGCCTGCCTGATTGACGTCGGCCAGCGCGAGGTTGCAGCCCCGCCTTGCCAGCGCGAGGGCAATGCCGCGCCCGATCCCGCTTCCCGCGCCGGTGATTACCGCCGTTCGTCCGCCAAGTTTCATGCCACCTTATCCCCCACCGGCGCACCGCAGCGCATGAACTTCATCACTCCGTCGTCCAGCTTGCCGAGTTTCAGCGCGGCCATGTCGAGCGCGTAATTCTGGTTAAGCTTCCACGGTTTGGTTGCGCCCTGCTTGGGCAGGATCGCGGCGGCGCGCTGGACATACCCTGACGTAAAATCGAGGAACGGCGCCTCGGCCACGCCGGGGTCGCGATGCGCTACCGCAATGTGGCAGCCGCGGTCGCGAAGATGGTTGAGCAGCCGGCACACGAACCCCGCGGTCAGGTCGGCCTTCAGCGTCCACGACGCATTGGTGTAGCCGAAGCTGTAGCTCAGATTGGGCACGTCGCTGAACATCAGCCCCTTGTAGGTCAGCGTTTCGTTCAATCGCCGCACCGCGCCATCGACGCTGAATTCGACATCGCTCAGCAATTGCAATTTGAGCCCGGTCGCGGCGACGATCACGTCGGCCTTCAGCTCCTCCCCCGACCCCAGGCGGATGCCGTCGGGGGTCAGCGTGTCGATCGTGTCGGTCACGACCTCGGCCTTGCCGCTGTTGATCGCCTCGAACAAATCGGCGTCGGGCACCAGGCAGACGCGCTGGTCCCACGGATTGTAGCTCGGGGTGAAATGCTTGCCGACGTCGTACTCGGGTCCGAGCGCGTCGCTTACGCCCTTCACCATCTGCTTCTTGACCATCGCCGGGCGCCGCCGCGACAGCTGGAAGAAGAGCAATTGCAGCAACACGTTGCGCCAGCGCACGATGGCATAGGCAACCTTGGCCGGAAGCTTCTGGCGCAACCAATTGGCGACCCCGTCCTCCGCCGGGCGGCTGACGACGTAGGTTGGAGAGCGTTGCAGCATCGTCACATGCGCCGCCGCCTTGGCCATTTCGGGGACGAGCGTCACCGCCGTCGCGCCGCTGCCGATCACCACCACGCGCTTGCCCGAATAATCGAGATCCTCGGGCCAGAATTGGGGGTGGACGAAATCGCCCTTGTACGCTTCGCGCCCGGCGAACTTGGGAAGATGCCCCTCGGCGTAATCATAATAGCCGCTGCACATGTGTATCCAGCGGCAGGTCAGGGTTACGGTTTCGCCGCTGTCCAGGCGCGCCGCCTCGACCGTCCAGCGCGCCTGCTCGCTCGACCAGCTCGCGCGCTTGACGTGATGGTGAAAGCGGATGTGGCGATCGATTGCCGCTTCGTGCGCGGTATCGCGGACATATTGCAGGATCGATGGCCCATCGGCGATCGCCTTGGCCTCGGTCCACGGTCGGAACGCATAGCCCAACGTGAACATGTCGCTGTCCGAGCGGACCCCCGGATAGCGAAACAGGTCCCACGTCCCGCCAATTGCACCGCGCCCCTCGAGGATCGCGAAGCTACGGTCGGGACAGAGATGCTGGAGATACCAGGCGGCGCCAATTCCGGACAGGCCGGCGCCGACAATCAGCACGTCGATATCAACGCCGCCCGGCTGGCCATCGGTCGCCGCACGGGACGCGGGTCGAGGATCAAAATCGGCCATCAGCGCACCTTTGCCAGTGAGGGTGGGCGCATGGCCGACGCCGACGGTTCGCAAAGCGCGTCAAGTTTGGCTTCGATACGCGCCAGTCGGTCATCGAACTCCTGGTCCCCGATCTGCGGCGAATCCAGCCCCAGGGGCGGGCTCGCGGGCGGACGCTCGCCGCGCTGCCGCGCCAGTTCGGTCGTCACCCGGTCGGCCAGGCGCTGCTGGAACTGCCGCAATTCGAATTCGGCGCGATCAGCGTCGCCGTCGCCGATGGCCTCAAGCAGGCGCCGGGCGAAGGCCGCTTCCTCGCGCTGGCGCTCGATCGTCAAATGATCGCACGGGTGTTCCCACATCGCCCGCCATACCGAGCGGTTGAACACCGCCGACACTTCCGCCCGGATGACCGGATTGCCGCTTTCGACCACCACTGCCGCGGTAACTCCGCCAAGCGCGGTGGCAAAGTCGAGCGGCGGCGAAAAGCCCCGCGCCGACATCGCCTCGACCCGCGCGACGCGCTCGCCGATCCGTTGCAGGCTGCCGGCATTTCGGTGCCGCGCAACATAGCGCGCCGCCAAGGCCATCAGCATCCCGCCGACCGCGAACACATCGGCCATGCGATCGAGCGAATAGCCCGTCACCACCGCGCCGCGCTGGGGTGTCAGCTCGACCGACCCGCGGCTCGCCAGCAATCGCAATGCCTCGCGCACCGACCCGCGGCTGACCTCCAGACGCTCGGCGATCTGCTTCTCGACCAGCCGCTCGCCGATCACCAGCGTTTGCGCCGCAATGTCGTAATCAATCGCATCGGCGATCCACTCGGGCACGCTGCGCCGCGCTTCGCGGTCTAATCCGATCTGTTTCGCGTCTGTCATCTACGCGTTCACAAGTGCCTTGACAGAGCGCGGTTCGCAAGTGGATTGTACGACAAGTTCGTCAGACTTGTTCAACAAGTCGACGATAGTTCGAAAGGGAACTGTGCCGCCTGCCGTGCGGATGATCGAGGGGAAAAACGATGAAGCGTCTGGCAATGTATCTCGGTGGCATTTCGCTTGGCGCCCTGGTCGCGCTCACGCCGGCCGCCTCGCAGACAATTCCCGCCCCCGGCGACCAGCCGCAGCAGAAGACCGACGTCGGCCCCGGCGCCAACCCCGGCACCTCCGCCCCGGCGCAGAGTGGCACGACGCAGGCCGGTCAGCGCTCGGCGCAGCAGACGGGCGACCCGACCGACATCATCGTCACCGCCCAGCGCCGCGCAGAATCGCTGCAGCGCGTGCCGATCGCGGTGTCGGCCTTCAATGCCCAGGCGCTCGAGCGGCAGCAGATCAACAACGCCTCAGACCTCCAGCTCAGCCTCCCCAACGTCACGTTCACCAAGACCAATTTCACCTCGTCGAGCTTCACCATCCGCGGCATCGGCGACCTGTGCGTCGGCTTCAGCTGCGACGGCGCGACGGGCATCCATGTCAACGACATGCCGCTCGTCTCGACTCGCCTGTTCGAGACCGAGTATTTCGACCTCGAGCGCGTCGAGGTGCTGCGCGGTCCGCAAGGCACCCTGTTCGGCCGCAACGCGACCTCGGGCGTGGTCAACTTCATCACCGCGCGCCCCGATCTATCCGCCGTCCACGCCAGTGCCTCGGCCGAGATCGGCAATTATAAAAGCCGTAAGCTCAACGCGATGATCAACATTCCGCTGATGCGCGGCGTCGGCTTGCGCGCTGCTGGATATTATTTGAAGCGCGATGGTTTTACCAAGAATCTGTTCGACGGCGGCCGCATCGACGGGCGCGACCTTTACGCGCTGCGCGGCACTCTGCGCATCCGCCCGACGGATGGCACCACGCTCGACATCATCGGCTACACCTTCCACGAAAGCGATGACCGCTCGCGCGCGACCAAGCAGCTATGCCACCGCGACCCGACCGGGATCCTCGGCTGCCAGCCCGACTCGCTGGCGTACGAGACCACCAACGGCAAGGCCTCGATCGCCGCGGCGTTGTCGTCGCGCCAGCTGTTCACGCTCAAGGCCGGACCGTTCTTTACGAATTTCGGCCTCGTCGACCTCACCCCCACCGCGCCCGATCCTTTCTTCGGCGACACGCAGAACCCGCAGGATCTGCGCACGGTCAACTCTGACTATCATCCGAGCTACAAAGCCAAGGAAAGCTTCATCGAAGCGCGCCTCGAGCAGGACATCGGCACGACCTTCGGCCTGACCGTGACCGGCGGCTATCACACCGAGTCGGTCGACAGCAAAACCGACTTTAATCTGCTCACCGGAAGCAGTCTGGCCAATAATTTCGGACTGCTCAATCTTGCGGGCTTTGCCGCCCTCCCCGGCGCGGTGTTCGGCGGCAGCAATCCGTTCACCCCCGTCGCCGCCGCGCTGATCCCGCGCGGCCCCGCGGGCGGGGTCTGCACGTCGGCCATCAACGCCAGCAACACCGGCATTTACGGCGGTTTTACCGAGGCCTGCTCCGCGGGAAGCACCGACTATGACCGCTCGGTGGACCATTCCCGGCAGATTTCGATCGAGGCACATCTCGACAGCAAGTTCAGCGGGCCTTTCAATTTCCTGATCGGCGGCATTTACCTCGACAACCGCTTCACGGATTCCAACTATTACGTTGCCTCGTTCGGTCTTGATTACGGCGCCGGCATCCTTGGCGCTGCTACAACACTCGGCGCTCATGCACTTGGGGCCTCCACATATCCGAACGTGTTCCTTTCGCCGCCCTATTTCATCAACGAAGTCAGGGCGTTCGGGCTCAAGAGCTACGGCGTGTTCGGGGAGGCTTATTTCCAGGCCAGTGACAAGCTCAAGTTCACCGCCGGCGTCCGCTACAGCGACGATCGCAAGACCCAGGTCGCGCGCGCTCCGCTCCTGGCCTTCGCGGTACCGTTCGGAATTACCGACGCCAACGCTTCACCGTTCGCGGCCGGCTATGACGCCGACGCGCTTACTCCCGGAATTCAGGATTTCGTTCGCGACAAGGTGCGTTTCGGTCGCGTCACCGGTCGCCTTGTCGCCGACTATCAGCTCAGCCGCGACAATCTCGTCTACGCGTCCTATTCGCGCGGTTATAAATCGGGCGGCATCAACCCGCCGGTCGATCCGAGCTTCAACGTCAACCGCTTCTTCCAACCCGAAAGCATCAACGCCTTCGAGCTGGGTTCAAAGAACGGCTTCCTCAACAACGCTGTTCGTCTCAACCTCAGCGCCTTCTACTATGACTACAAGGGCCTGCAGCTGAGCCGGATCGTCGCGCGCACCTCAGTCAACGACAACACCGACGCCAAGATTTACGGTCTCGAGGCCGAAGGCGTGTTCCGCCCGACCCGCGACCTGCTGTTCAACGTCTCGGCGAGCTATCTCAAGTCGAAGATCGGCAATCTGTCGTTGGTCGATCCGCGCAATGTCGCCGGCGGCCGCACCGACTCGGTGATCATCAAGGACGTCTCCAATGCCTCCAACTGCGTCGTCACCCCGACCACCGCGGGCAATGGAGCGGGCGCCAACGCGTTCGTCGGAGCGGTCAATGGCGCGATCGGCCTTACCGCCCCGGTCCCGGTGCCGGGAACCGGGACGACGGGCGCCTTCGGGCTCTGTTCCGTGCTCGCCGGCGCCGCCGCCAACCCGTCACCGGCGCTGCGCGCGGCGTTCGGCGTGCCCACCGGGGCGCTGCCGTTTATCATCAGCGACGGAAACGCGATCAATGTTACCGGCAATCAATTGCCCCAGGCGCCGAACGTCAAGCTGGCTGCGGGCGCGCAATATACCTTCCGCTTCGGACAGGGGTTCACGCTCGTGCCGCGCGTCGATGTCGCGTTCACCGGCCGCTTCTTCGCGCGCAGCTTCAACCAGCCGATCGACCGCATCAAGGGTTTCACCGTGGTCAATGCACAAGTGCAGCTCAACGCCCCCGACGATCGTTATTTCGTTCGCGCGTTCGTCCAGAACCTGGCCAACAGCAATTCGATCACCGGCCAGTATCTGACCGATCAGTCGGCGGGCCTGTTCACCAACGTTTTCACGCTCGAGCCGCGCCGCTATGGCATGAGCGCGGGGGTCAAATTCTAGGCCATGCGATAGCCGACCGGACTGCCCGTTTCAGCCGGTTGCTCGTGGCCGCCCTCGCCAAGCGAGCAAGCCTGCCAGTTTCCTGCCCCGGTGTAGCGCCCGGACAGGCTTCCCCGCTCGTCGAGCATGAACAGGCTGAGCCAGCGATTTTCGAACAATGCACGAACCCCGTCATGTCTTTCCACAATAGCCGAAATCGCGTCGGCTGGTGCTTCAATGCAGACCGTCAGGCGAAGCGGATCGTGGACGAAGTCATGGCCGTCGTGGACTGACTGCCAGGGCAGGCCGGCGCGGATCGGTCCACCATTGCCCTCAAGGACGCCGACGCCGCCAACCACGTTGTGGAGAAGCTTGTTGCCGCCCCCGAACAGTGCCGGAACGACGGTCGAGCCATAATATTGCAGGCTGATCCAGCTTGCCACGACGACCGGGGCGGTAAGGATCAGTTCGAGCGTCGAGAACCCCTCGTCCTCCTGCCAATCATAGTCGTGGAGGAAGGCACGACCCGCGAGGTTGCGACCCGCAGTGCGTGCGCGCGGGGCGGCGATGAAGGCCTGGCAGCCGGCAAGCCCCCATTCGGGACGAACCTCGGCCCAATCCTTGCCTCGTCTCGCGACCATCGTTTCGTTTCTCGCGCGCGGCAACGACGCAGCGCGTTCGCCGCGCGTGGCGCGTCCCGCCGCGATCAGGCTCAAGTCGATGGGGCCGATCTGCTCCGGTTTCGCTCCATCGGCAAAGATGGTCACTCGGTCGCAGGTCGTATCATGCAAAGCGCCGACGAAGCGGGTCTCGGCGGGAACGACAAGCCTCCGTTCGGCGAGCCCAAGACGCACGTCGGGGTCATTGAGCAGCCCCGCCAGCAGGCGCGCATTCACGTCGCCGGCATATCCGCCGCATGCGCCGCAGTGCAGGCCGCTGGCATGCGGGTTGTTTGTCACGCCCGCGCCGTGACCGACGAGCAGGACCAGCGAGGCGAAGTCGCGCGTCAGCGACATTGCGCGCAAGACCGCCTCGGCCGTGGCAATCCGGTCAGCGGAAGAAAGCGGCGGATCGAAGCGCGGGGCCGGTTCGACGCCGCCAGACCTGGGGCTCAGTCCAAGTGCGTCGCGGACCAGCTTGGCGACGTACATCGGTCCCGCCGCTTCGACGAAGGCGAACGACGATACGGCGGCGAGTTTGAATCGCCCCCACGCGCGAGCGGCGCGCGCCCGGGTCCGATCGTCAAGCTCGCGTGCTTCTTCCCCGGGGCCACCCGATCGGGACGAAACGGTGGGTGACAACAGTACCGGAAGATGTTGCTCGACAACGTCGGATCCGAACCGCCGATGCGCCGCACGGAGTCCGAAGAAGCCCGCGAACCCCAGTGTGCGGACGGTTGGATCGGCAACTTCCAGCGCGCGGCGAAACCGTTCCGAACGAACATCGATGCAGAAGGCGGCTTGCCACTTCGCAGCGGCCGATGCCGGCGCGGCAGGCTCATTGCCGAGCGTTGCGCCGAGCCGCCGCTGCCCGCCAATTTCAGCGGCATCCTGCAACAGCGCGTCCAGGCGATCGGCCTCGCTCGGCGCAATCGGCTGGTCGTAGTCCTTCCGCGCGGCGACCCAATGATCTTCAAGGGGGTCCGCGAAACGCTCGAGAAGCGCTACCTCCCACATCATGCGAACGACCAGAAGTTCGAACTGGGTGCGATCGCTGGCACCTCCAAGTTCGGCTTGCCACCGTCGCTGGCGCGCAAGCTGTGCCCACCCGCCGAGCGTGACCAGCAGCCGGTGACCATAGGCCGCAAACCCTGCTTGCCCGACACCGAGCCGAGCCGCGGCCAGGTTGAACGCGGCGCCAGCCTCGTCGGGAAGATCGGCGACGAAGCGGGCAAATCCTCGCAGGCCGAGAATTTCCGGCGTGAGGTCGTGCTGCGCCTGCTCCCGCCACGAGGCATAGGCCCCGCGCGCCCGGGGGAGTGGCCACATTGCCTGGCCTTCATCGAAGAAGGCGCTTGCCCACGTTCCCATGCGATCCTCGATGATCCCGGGCCAATCGGTTTTCAGGACCTGCGCGGCAAGATCGGCAACGGTGGAGAAGGCGACGGGAGGGTCTCGATCGACCGCGGTTGATTGCTTCAGCATGGCAAGATCCACATCAAGCGGACCAGATCGATCGAGCGCCGCAGACAGGTCGGCGTCGGTTATGCGGCCGTCGGCAATCCGTTGCGCATACCAGCGTCTCGGCATCGTCAAGCGAACCCCGGCAACGCGCTCCATCCGGGCCACGGCCATTTCCAGCGGCTCACCAAGCTGGCCGAGGAACGGGTTGACCGCAACGCTCGACGCCAGCGGCCACAAAGGCGGGATCGCGTCGAGCGACCGCTCGGTTTCCGCGATCAATGACGGGTCGGCGAGTTCGCCGCCGTGACGGGCGTGCAACATCAATTGACCTTTCGGACGGTCCAGCCGCGAATGGCGCGATCGAACAGGGCGTTGGCATAGAGGCCGTTGGCAAGGTGCACTCGCATTCCGGCGACGGCGGGGTGGTCGACCCACAGCGGGAACAGCGCCTGGGCGAAGGCGACCAGACCGAAACTTAACAAAGCGACGATAATCAGCACCCAGCCGAGTGTCCCTGGAGGCGGCGTCGGCGGGAGCGTTCCCGCGGTCAGCGCAAGCGCCAATGAGTGAAGTGCAAAATAGCTGAGCGATGCGGCTAGCGCATACGCAGCCATGCGCAGTGTCAGCGCTCGCGGGGCTGCGTCGGCCAACCCTTGGGCCAGCAGATAGGCAACGCCGAATATGAGGATGGCGCCAAGCGCGAGTGCCTGCGGCGACTTGTGATCGACGTTGAGCGCCAGCGCGAGTGTGGCGTAGATTGCCAGCGCGGCGACGAAGGCAATGCCGACCGCACGGACATTGGGTACCGCCACCGGCCCCGGCCTGCGCGCCGCGGCGATTCGCTCGACAGCGCCGCCCGACGCGAGGAAGCTGTGCGCCTTGTAGAGCGAATGGGCGACGATATGCAGCAGCGCCAGGGGGAACAGCGCAAACCCGCACTGCATCAGCATGAAACCCATCTGAGCTATGGTCGACCAGGCGAGCGAAGTCTTGACCGCCGGTTGGGTCAGCATCGCCAGGCCGCCGAACAGCGCGGTGAGGCCGCCGACGATGACCAGCGCGGCAAGCACGCCGGGGGCGAGCACGATGACGTCTGCGAACCGAATGACGAGGAAGCCGCCGGCATTGATAACCCCGGCGTGAAGAAGGGCGGAGACGGGCGTGGGGGCTTCCATCACCTCGATCAGCCATCCGTGGAGCGGGAACTGGGCGGACTTGAGCATGGCAGCCAGCGCAATCAGCCCAGCTGCTATCGAAGTCGCGGGTCCGCTGTCGCCGGCGCGCGCCGCAGCCAGCAACGTCGCGATATCACCGGTTTGATAGTGTTGCGCGAGCAGCGCCGCCGCTCCAACCAGCGCGATATCGCCGAGCCTCGCCGTCACGAACTTCTTGGTCGCCGCGCGCCGTGCCCCCGGGCGGCCCGGGTAGAAAAGCAGCAGCCGGTGAAGCGACAGGCTCGTGGCAATCCACGCGATGACCAGCTGGACCAGCGTCCCGGCCGTGACAAGCAACATGACGAACGCCAGCGTCAGGCACAGCCAGCGCATGAACCGCGCTTCGCCCGGCTCGCGATCAAGGTAGGTGCAGCTGTAGCGAACGACGACCCAGCCGACGAATGCGATGAGCATCATCAATGTCGTGCTGACGATGTCGAGGCGCAGCGCTGCGACCACAGGACCGAATTGCGCCCAGGCGACGGTCACCGGACCGCTCATCGCGACTTGGGCAAAACCAATGATTGCGGCGAGGATTGCGGCGATCGCCAAACCCTCGATCGCGACCTTTGCGGAACGAGGCAAAGCGCCGGTTGCGCTCGCCAGCAAGGCGGCTCCAAGAATGGCAATTGGCGCGACAAGGGCGAGGTTCAGCACTTTTCAGAGGCTCCGTCCGTGAACGAGAAGGCTCTTAGCGGACGATGATCAGTCGCAAAAACACATTGATCATAACGTATCGTTCTGTTTTAAGAATGACTTATGCAACTCAACTATAATCACCTGCGCTATTTCTGGGCGGTCGCCCGCGACGGGAACCTCACGCGCACCGCGGCCCGGCTCAACGTGTCGCAGTCATCGCTGTCGGTGCAGATCGCCAAGCTCGAGCAGCGGCTCGGTCATCGCCTGTTTGATCGCACCGGGCGCCAGCTGGTCCTGACCGAGGCGGGACAGATCGCGCTCGAACATGCCGACACCATCTTCGCCAGCGGCGACGATCTCGTCTCGACGCTCAAGGATAGCGGGCAGCCGCGCAAGCAGGTGCGGGTCGGCGCGATCGCTACCTTGTCGCGCAACTTCCAGCTCGATTTCATACGCCCCTTGCTGGGTCGGCACGAGTTCGACATCGTCGTTCGATCGGGCGGCCTCGACGAACTGCTTGGGGCGTTGGTCGCGCTCGGTCTCGATGTGGTGCTGACCAACCAACCCTTGAGCAGCGCGTTGCAAACCAGGCTTATCTCGCATCTGATCGCTACCCAGGACGTCAGTCTCGTCGCCCCGCCCGGACTGGTCAGCGGTGATCGGTCGCTTCCCCGGCTTTTGCGCGACTATCCATTCGCATTGCCGGCGCAGGGGACCAGCGCCCGGACGGGATTCGATGGCTTGGCCGGGCGCCTCGGGATCGTTCCGCAGATTGTCGCGGAGATCGACGACATGGCGATGATGCGACTGATGGCGCGCGAAGGCGCCGCGATCGCCCTCCTCCCGCCAATCGTCGTCAAGGACGAGCTCGCTTCGACTAAACTGGTTGAGATCGCCAAGCTTCCTGGCGTTACCGAGGACTTCTACGCGATCACCGTTCAGCGCCGATTTCCTAATCAGGCAGTCGCTCAGCTCATTTACCCGGGTCGTGACCTTGGTTCATGACAAAGCTTGACCCGTTCCTTCAGCTTTTTCAGCTGAAGGCTCGTTGAAAAAATTTTCAGCAGAACGGTGCCGCTCGGCCGGGCCGGGAAAGGGCAACGGGGCGGCGGTGGGACACAACCGCGAAGTAGCTTTTCGAAACTCGAAATGCCCTCATGCACGGTCGACGTGTCGAGAGTATTGAAGATATTGGATTACACGGTTTCCAGGAACTGGCTGGGGCGGCAGGATTCGAACCTGCGAATGCCGGTACCAAAAACCGGTGCCTTACCACTTGGCGACGCCCCATCAGCGGGCGGGCTTTAGGCGGGCGCGGCGGGGCTGGAAAGGGGTTACGCGCGGTGGCGCGCGATCGACCGACCGCCCGCTCCCGTAATCAGGCGGCCTTGAGCCCGCGTTCCTTGCGCGCCTTGGCCAGCTTCCTGAGCACCATTTCACGCTTCAGGCGCGACAGGTGGTCGATGAACAACACCCCCTCGAGATGATCCATTTCATGCTGGAGGCAAACCGCGAGCAATCCGTCGAGATCTTCCTCGTGCCGTGCGCCATGCTCGTCGAGCCAGCGCGCACGAATGCGGTCGGGGCGCATCACCTCGGCATATTGGTCGGGCACCGACAGGCAGCCCTCGGTGTAGGGCACCTCGTCCTCGCTGTGGGTGAGGATCTCCGGGTTGATGAAGACGCGCGGTTCCTTGACCGGCTCAGTGCCTTGTGCGGCGGGTTCCCCGTCTTCGTCGGCCGGCTCGTCATGCAGGTCCATCACCAGCAGACGTTTGGGCACCCCGACCTGGACCGCGGCGAGACCGATCCCCGGCGCGTCGTACATCGTCTCGAACATGTCGGCGATCAGCGCGCGCAGTTCGTCGTCGACGGTCTCGACGGGGGTCGATTTCTGGCGAAGTACGGGGTCGGGGGTTTCGAGAATGCGAAGGATGGTCATGCCTGCGAATTAGTCTTTCGCGCCCGTGACTTCAAGCGAGCGACGCGTCAGGAAACCGGCCGCCGCGCGCGCAATGCCTGCGCCAGCGTTCCTTCGTCGAGATAATCGAGCTCGCCCCCGACCGGCAGGCCATGCGCCAGCTGCGTCAACCGCACCGGGAATTTTTCGAGCCGCTCGGCCAGATAATGCGCCGTGGTCTGCCCCTCGAGCGTGGCATTCGTCGCCAGTACGACCTCGTCGATCCCGCCCGCCGCGACCCGCCCGATCAGCGTGTCGATGCCGAGGTCCTCGGGACGAATTCCCTCCAATGCTGAAAGTCGCCCGCCAAGTACATGATAACGACCCGGAAACAGGCGCGATCGATCGAGCGCCCACAGGTCGGCCACTTCCTCGACCACGCACAACAGCCGCGCATCGCGCCGCGGGTCCTGGCACAGCTGGCACGGATCGACCGTATCGACATTGCCGCACGTGGAGCAGGTCACGAGCTTGTCGGCCACCGCCTGCAGCGCGGCGAGCAACGGCTCCATCGCCGCCTCGCGCTTCTTGACCAGGTACAGCACCGCGCGCCGCGCCGATCGCGGCCCGAGCCCGGGGAGGCGGGCGAGGGCCTGCGCCAATTGGTCGAGTTCGGATGCCATCGCGACTGACATAGGCGGCTTGGCGGAACCGGCAAGGGTCGCCATAGGCAGCTCATGCGGATCATCTTCATGGGCTCGCCACAGTTCGCGGTACCAACGCTCGAGGCGCTCGTTGCCGCCGGGCACGATGTCGTGTGCGCCTATACCCAGCCACCGCGCGCGGCGGGCCGCGGCAAGGGCGAGCGGCGCACCGCCGTCCACGACCGCGCCGAGGCGCTCGGCATCGCGGTCCGCCACCCGGCGAGCCTGCGCGATCCGGCCGAGCAAGCCGCGTTCGCCGCGCTCGACGCCGATGTCGCGGTGGTCGCCGCCTACGGCCTGATCCTGCCGCCGCCGATCCTCTCGGCACCGCGCCGGGGCTGCGTCAACGTCCACGGCTCGCTGCTCCCCCGCTGGCGCGGCGCCGCCCCCGTCCAGCGCGCGATCGAGGC
>JBKJMA010000228.1:0-11319 GCA_046596505.1 Sphingomicrobium sp. | reverse complement strand
CACCGTCCCGGCGGCGGACTTCGATGCCGAAATCGACCGGACGACAGCGTTGCTGGTAGCCGCGCCGACTGGCGCGCTCGGCGCGATCCGCATGCTGCTTTCCGCCTCCGCTACCACCAGCCTCGCCGACCAGCTCGACGTCGAGGCCGCCAGTATCGGCCGCGCCGCCGACGGCGACGAAGGCCGCGAGGACGTCGATTCTTTCCTGGCGAAACGGTCACCGCGCTTTAACAGTGGCGGCGTCGAGTGACACAGACTACAAGCCAATCCAACCCTTAATCGATTGATATAACAAGTAAAAACTGGTGGGCGTGGCAAGGATTGAACTTGCGACCCCTGCGATGTCAACACAGTGCTCTACCACTGAGCTACACGCCCACTGCGGAGCGCCTTTAAGGGGCGGTCGGCGTGCTGGCAAGGCTTGTCGCGTTGCCGTTCGGGTTAAAGTCGGCCGTGCTGGTCCTCGGACTGGAACAGCCGGTCGACCTCGGCCACCAGGTCCTTCAGGTGAAACGGCTTGGACAGCAATTTCGCCTCTGGCGCAGTGCGGCCGCCCTGTAGCGCGACCGCCGCGAAGCCGGTGATGAACATCACGCGGATCGCCGGGTCGATCAGGCTCGCCTTCTGGGCGAGCTCGATCCCGTCCATCTCGGGCATGACGATGTCGGTCAGCAGCAAGTCGAACTTTTCCACCTCGAGCAGCGGGATCGCCTCGGTTCCGCAACCGACCGCGGCGACATCATAACCGACGCGCGTCAGGGCCCGGGCGAGATACTCGCGCATCGACGTATCGTCTTCGGCTAACAGGATCCGGATCATGCCCGTCTTTTATGCGCGCAACGTTTAAGAATTTCCAGTCGCGAAAAGCGCTTGCCCCGTTGCGGCACGGTAAGCGGCTGGTTAGGGCTTGGCGCTTGGACTCTTCGCTCGCCCCGCCGCTGTTTGTGCCGCCCCGCAACGGCCTGCCGTTGCTGCTGTCGATTCCCCATAGCGGACGCGATTATCCCGAGTGGCTGCTGGCCGAGGCGCGCCACGGCCGCCGCGCACTGGCCAGCCTCGAGGACCCGCTGGTCGACCGGCTGGCATGGCGCGCGCTCGCCGCCGGGTTCGGCGCGGTCATCGCCCGCGCCCCGCGTGGCGCGATCGACTGCAATCGCTCGATTGACGAACTCGACCCCGCTGCGATCGCGCCCGACCCTGCGACCGGGCGCGGCGCGTCGCCCGTCGGCCCGCGCGCGCACCACGGGCTCGGCATCATCGCCTCGCGCACCCACCGCCACGGCGCGCTGTGGCGCCGCCCGTTGTCGCTTGAGCGCTTCGCAGCCCGGCGCGCGGCCGCCTATGACAGCTACCACGGGCTGATCGACGCCGAACTCGCCCGCCTCGCCGAGCGCCACGGCACCGTGCTCCTGCTCGATCTCCACAGCATGCCGCCACGAGCGCCGAGCGCGCCCCGGGTCGTGATCGGCAATCGGCACGGCTCAAGCGCGGCGGACTGGCTCGCGGCCGAGGCGGCGGCCATCGCCACGCGCCACGGTTTCCTGGCGGCGCTCAACGACCCCTATGCCGGCGGCCATATCGTCGAGCGTCACGGCCGTCCGCAATCCGGCATCCATGCGCTGCAGGTCGAAATCGACCGCTCCTGCTACCTCGCCAACGACCTGATGAGCGCCGGCAATGGCTTCGATCGTACCAGCCAGCTGGTGGCGGCACTGGCGTCCGGCCTGACAGAGGCGCTCGCCCGACCCGCGACCGCGATCGCCGCGGAATAGCAGCCCACAAAAAAGCGGCCACCCCGGGTTACCGGGATGGCCGAAGTTCAGGGAGGAACGCACCGAAGTGCGGCGCCGCGCGCGAGCTTGGGGAAGGGGGATCCCAAAGGGCGCTTGGCACATCAATAAGATGGGGGCGCGCGCGACGGCGGTCAACCCATCGCGGCGATTAAGTTTCCTGGAACAATCGGCCTCGCGGTGAACCGTCCCGATCGAGCGTCAGGCGTCGGCGAGTTGCGGCTGCACCTCGGGCTGCGGAATCGGTCCCTTGCCCTGCGCGACCTGGCGACCGAAGATGTCGCGGATCTGTGCCAGGCTGAAGAGGTGCGCGAACAACAGCGGCAGCATGCCGTTCTGGTTCATCTTGCGCAGCTCGTCGCCGCGCATCTCGCGCAGCTTTTCCTCGTCGATCATCTGGAACCCGCGATAGACAAACGGCTGGTCGCTGCCATCGGGCTGGATCGCGACTTCGCCGTCCATCAGCAGGCCCGACTTGACGAGCTCGGCCATGAACGCCGCGGTGCGCTGGCCGGCGGCTTCGAATTGCTCGCAGAATTCGAGGATGGCCTTGACCTTCTCGCTCGGCTCGGTGCCGTCGAAAATTGGGTCGCCGTCAGGGCCGTCACCGATCACGCCCGACGTCGGGTCGACGCACAGCGACAATTCGTCGCTGCCTTCGCTGAGCTGAGCGAGCAGGAACGGATAGCGGCGCAGATAGGCCGGAAGATAGACCGGCTCGGTCAGCATGCCCTTCTCGTCAAGGAAGGTGTTGACCCCCTCATTGAGCCCCATCAGCGCCAGCGGCACCGGGTTCTCGCCGACCGAGAATACGATCGGATAGGTCCGCTGGAGCAGCGCGAACTCGTCGACCGTGACCGGGATGGCATGCGCCGACGCGATGTGCGGGGCGCTGTCGATCGCCACCAGGCGCTTGTCGCCATGTTGCTGCTGATTGATCGGCTCGAGCGCATTGTAGAGCAGGGGCAGTGCGTTGTTGTTGGGCGCTTGGCTCGCCATGATCATGTCTCCTGGAGCGGACGGCGAAGAGGCATGACACGGGGCCACGGTCGCTCGCCGAAAAAAGTCTCGACGCCATTAGTAGGGGCTCCGGTCCAGCGCAAGCGCGGACCGACCCACACCATCCTAGCGGCGGCCTAGCGCGGAGATAGCCTGGTCGACCAGCGCCTTGTCCGAACCGGCATCGTGGCGCTCGGCGATCAGCCGGGCGGTGGCCGACGCGGCGGCGCGCGCGGTCGTGGCACGGAGCTCGGCGATAGCCGAACGTTCCTCCGCCGCGATCTTGTCCTCTGCCATCTTGCGGCGACGCTCGATCAGGCTTTCGGCGTCAGCCTGGGCCTTGGCGACGATCGCCTCGGCCTCATGATGAGCGCGTTCGACCATCGCCGCGGCGTCCACTGCGGAGGCCTTGGCCTTGGCCTCATATTCGGCCTTGAGCGCCTCGGCGTCGCGGCGCAGCGCCTCGGCCTCGTCGAGATTGGCGCGAATCGCGGCGATCTTGTCGTCGAGCGAGCGCCCGATCGCGCCGGGGACCTTCTTCCACAGCAGGAGGACAATCACCACAATCATCGCGAGCGCGACGATCGCCGGTGCGGCAAGACCGAAGATCGAGGGCTCCATTACTTCGGTGCCGGCTTCACGCATGGGTCAACTCCCTGGCCACCGCCGCGCGGGCAGCATCGGCATCGACGGTCAGGCCGGCGACCTTGGCGCTGAGTTCCTGGACCGCCTCGGCTGCGATCGTCTCGATTTCGCCCAAGGCGCGGGCGCGCGCCTCGGCAATGCCCGTCATGGCCGTGTCGAGCTTCGCGCCGATCGCGGTTTCGGCCGCGCTGATTTGCGCTTCGCTCGCCTTGGCGGCGCTCGCCTTGGCCTCAGCCGAGAGGTGCGCGGCTTCGGCCCGGCTCTTGTCCATCGCCGCGCGATAGTCGGCCTCGAGCGCGTCAGCAGCCTCGCGGGCCCCTCCCGCGCTCTTGAGGTCGGCGGCAATCTGCGCATCGCGCGCGTCGACCGTCGACACTACCTTGGGGAGCATCCCCAGGCCGATGACGACGAATATCGCGCCGAAGAAGATCGCCAGCCAGAACAGCTGCGATGCATAGATTTCGCCGATCTGGCTAATCTGCGGCATGAGCGCCGACCCCTAGGTTACGTGAGTTGAGTTAGGCGACGAACAGCAGGATCATCGCGACGACGAACGCGAGCAGGCCGAGCAGTTCGGCGGCAGCGAAGCCGATGAACAAACGTCCCTGCTGGCCATCGGCAGCGTTCGGGTTGCGCAACGCGCCCTCAAGGAACGAGCCGAAGACATTGCCCACGCCGAGCGCGGCGATACCGACGCCGATCGCGGCGAGACCAGCTCCGAGAAGCTTGGCTGCATTTGCGTCCATGTTGAAATACTCCCTTATGAAATTAATGACTTAGTGAAGGTTGATTGCGTCGTTCAGATAGAGTGACGTGAGCAGGGCGAAAACATAGGCCTGGATCGCGCTGACCAGCAGCTCGAGCAGGGTGATGCCGATCATCAGGATAAAGCTTGGCAGCGACACGATCGGCGCGATCCACGCGGCCTGCGCATTCATCCCGTTGATGACAAACCCCGCGAGCACTTCCATCAGGATGTGCCCCGCGGTGATCGCGACGAACAGTCGCAAGCCCAGGCTGAACGGGCGCATCATGAACGATATCAGCTCGATCGGGAAGATCGCCGCGGCCATTGGGCCCTTGACGCCTTGGGGCACGAACAGGGTGAAAAAGTGAAAGCCGTGCCGCGCGAAGCCGACCACCAGCACGATCAGGAAACTGGCGATGGCGAGCACGCCGGTAATGGTCAATTGGCTGGTCACCGCAAACGGGTGGACCCCGACGATCGCGGTCGGGAACATGCCGAGCATATTGGCGAACAAGATGAACATGAACAGCGAGAACACCCACGGGACGTACTTGCGTCCCTCCGGCCCGATATTGGTGTCCATCATGTTGGTGATGAAGCCGGTGAACCCCTCGACCGCCATCTGCCAGCGGCCCGGGACGAGTTCACGCTTCAGTCCGCCGAGCATGAACAGCCACACGGCAACGAAGGTCACCGCCATCCACGCCGCCGAATTGGTGAATGCCAGGCTGTGGCCCGCGACTACCCAGTGATCCGTGCCGAACAACGGCCGGATCATGAACTGGTGCATCGGGTCGATCTTGCCGGCTTCAGCAACCACGTCGGTTTCTTCCTACTGCGATGGGCCAGAAGCCCCGGGGCCCCGGCTCGAAAGCTTGATAATGCTCCAGAAGCCCCCGACGGTGCCGAGCACCAGGAAGACGATCAGGAGCACATGCCCGGTGGAGAACACGCGATCGAGCAACCAGCCGATCAGCGCGCCGCCGACAAGACCGCCGATGAGGGTCGACAGGACGCGGTTGCCGAGTTGCTCGTTGGCATCGGCCGCCGGCGCCCGGCCGGTCCTCTTCGCCTCCTCATGTTGCGCCCGCGCGAGCCGCTCTTCGAGCGAATCGAGCCGCGCATCCTGGGGTGACGACGGGTCCTGCCCGGGCTCTTCGACTGCCATGACCCTCGCGTCTCCGGTTGTGCGCCGCCCACGTCGAGAAGCGCTGCGCGGAAGGCAAGAAACATGGCGGCGTCAAAGCCCGCCAAGGCGCCGTCCCTTTAGAAAGGGGGGTGCGGAGTGTCAACTTGTCGCGTGGATCACGCTCCTCGTTATCTCCGGTGACGATTGCTCAGCGGCAGTAATCCGGTACCGGAGCCGCCTGGCCCGCCCGACGCACTCGCCACACATTATCGCTCAGCGCATAGCGTTCCCCCACCCCGACCGTGCCGAGGAGCTGGCACGCGGCGGTCATGCCGACTTCCTGCAGGGGGACGCCGCGGCGGCCCGCAAGGTCGGCGAACAGCGCGCGGCGGCGAATGTTGATCGCCTGCACCTGCTGGCGAAGTATCATTGATCCATCGACCGCGACACCGAGGTAGCCGTCGTACCGCTCGCCGACGATGCCCGCAGCCCGCGCCCGCGCCACCGCGCTCGCCGCCGTCTCGGCTTGCCCCGGCGCGGCAATCAGCACGACTGCCGCCGCCAGCAAGAGCGCGCGTTTCATCACGGCGTCGGCTTCTTGCCGAGCGTCGACGGAGCGGCCTGCGGAAAGGCTTCGGGATTCGACTTGATCAGCGCATCGACGTCGCGCTGGAGCCGCACCACCACCTCCTGCTTGATGTCGACATTGAGGTTGATCTCGATCGGCTTCTCGGGCGTCTTGACCGAGATGCAGCCGCCAATTGTGGGTAGCAGCAGCGCCAACGCGGTGCCGCGTCGCAAAGTTCGCATCATCTTGCTCCTCATCGTCATCATTCGGGTTTTTTCGTCACGGTGACCTGGTCCTTGACCGGCGTCTGGGTCTGCTTCTGGCTTTCGTCCATGCGGATCTCGATCGCCGAATCGGGCAGGTTGGCGATCGGCGTCGGCAACGCGTCGTGGATCGTCGTGCGCGGATCCGTGAAACTCTTCGCGGTCCCGATCAGCGCGCGGAAGGGCCCCTTGATCGACACGTTGAACTTGAACGGCACCTTCTTCAGCACGTTGCGGATCAGCCGCTGGGTCTTGTTGTTGCCGAGCGCGACGTCGTCGATTGTCAGCGTGGTGGCGAATTCGCCGGCAAGGTCGCCGTCGAGCCGCACGACCATGGTCTTGAACCTCAGGTCGCGCAGCGCATTGAACGCGATCCCGCCGAACAGCCCGAGGTTAGCCTTGTTGACCACGCCATTGTAGCGCAGCGCACCGCCTGGCGCGCGGTTGTCGAGCCGCCCGCCGACGATCCGTCCGCCGTTATCGTCGAAGATCATCGGCAGCACTCCGTCGAAAATCCCGTCGGCCGAAATCTCCTTGAAGCCGAACGTGTCGATCAGCATGTGCGCATCGAGCCCGTCGACCGCGAACGTCAGGCGCTTGGGGGTCGGCTTGCCGAAATTGAGGATCGTCTCGCGCAGCACCAGCCGCCCGCCCATGAACGGCCACTCGCCCTGCTCGATTTTCACCAGCTGCCCGGGCAGCAACTGCAAGCGCAAGGTGCCGTTTTCGACCAGGATACCCGGATTGACGGTGGCCAGGGTGATCGTCTGGCCAGGCGCGCTTTCGAGCCCGAGCAGGTCGGTGAAATGGATGCTCCCGCGGATCCCGGTGACCGGGCCGAACGCGGCGGCGAGATCGGTCCCGTCGGTCGCGAAATCCCCTGTCGAAGTGACCTTCGTTCCCGACCAGTTGATCAGCCCGCGCCCGCGCACCGTCCCGTCGACCAGCGCGATCACCCCTTCGGTCAGCGGGGTGAGGTTGTCGGGCTGGAGCCCCGCCTGCGCGAAGCGGATGCCGGGCACGTCGAGTATTGCCTCGCCCGCGCCCGACGACAGCCGATGGAAGATGGTGACATCGGTCACCACCGTCCCGCTCCCCGGGTGTCGCAAAGTACCGGTGGTGCGGATCGTATCGCCAGCCAGGACGAAATGGACATTGTTCGTCGCGAGCGGATTGAATTTCGCTTTCTCCGAGCGATCCGACACGGTCAGCGCGCCATCGACCGTCAGCGCCTTGGCGTAGGTCCAGCGGCCGCGCGCGTCGCTCATCAGCAGAGGCACCTTGCCGACGATCCCGCTCCCCCCGGCGAACGTCCCCGCGAGACCCTTCGCGTTGAATCGCCCGTCGAGCTGTTTCGCCTCGAGGATCACCGGCGCCTCGGCATTGCCCAGCCGCATCCCGAGCCCGCTCGCATCGAACCGGTCGACGCCGAGCAACCGCGCGCGGGCTGCGGCGATCCGCACCGGACCGGACCCGAGCCGGCCGGCCAGTTGCACCTTTTGCGTCACCGCGCCGAGCACGAGCGGCCCGCCCGGGCGCTGCGAGACGATCGCGCCACCCAGCGGACAGATCGGCAGCCGCGCCGGCCCGAGCCGCATCGCGCCAAGGCTGAGCGACTGGAACCGCGTGTCGAGGCAGGTGTGCCCGAACGACATCCCCGTCGGTCCGCCGAGCCGACCCTCGATCGGCGCCCTGAGCCCGGTCACAAACCCGCCCGAAAAAGGCCCGTCGAGCAGTGCGGTGGTGGTTACCTGCGTCGTTCCATCGCGCGCCACGGCGAACCGCACCGGGTCGAGCGCCAGCCGGTTCCGGCCCGCAGCATAGGGCGCGAACCGCGCCTCGCCCGAGGTGGGCCCGAAACCACGCGGCTGGCGCAGGTCGATCCGGCCGGTGGGCAATCCGCCGCCTTGCGTCTCGATCAGGCTGTCGATCCGGATACGCCCGGTCGGCCAGTAATAAGTCACCCCGTCACGCCCGGCGACGCGGATCCGTGCGCCGTTCGGTCCCGCCACCTCGGCACGCTCGATCCGCACCGCGCCGCCGCCGGCGAAGTTGACGAGCCGCAGCGAGCCTTTCGCGTCGAACCCGCTGACGGTGCGCTGCACCGCCTCGCCGATGACGGTCGAGATCGGCCCGATCGGGGTCTTGGCGGCGGCGGCGAGCGGCCCGGTGATCGAGGCGACCATCGCGCGCGGCAGCGCGGCGCGGGTCGCGTCATAATCGGCGACCAACGCGATCTCGCCCTTGGCGGCATCGAGCATGTAGCGGCCCTTCAACCGCGTCGCATCGGCCACGATCGACGCCAGCCGGGCCTTTTGCGCGGCGAGGTTGATGCCGCCGCTGACCCGGGTCGGCGTACCCTTGAAGCCGATGTTGGCGACCAGCTTGGCCAGCCCATTGGCCCCCGCCACCAGACCCGGTGTCGACAGCCGTCCGGTGCCGTCGAAACTGCCGAAACTTTCGGAAAAATCGCTGTCGAGCTCGAGCCGCGGCTGCGCGATCGCGAGGTGGCTCGGCGCGCAGGCGAAATATTGTGCGGTCAGCGGCCCGGTGACGTGCGGTCGCCGCGCGGTGATCGACACCGCCACCTCGGCCCTGAGCGCGGTCAGCTCGCACTTGCCCGGCACGAGCCGCGGACTGGCGACCGCCAGTCGGCCCTTGAACCCGCCCGTGAGATTGCCCTGGCCCGCTACCGCGAACCCGACCGGGCCGAAGGGTGTCACCAGCGCGATCGTCGAATCGGCGATATCGACCGCGATGTCGGGGAATTTGAACGGGGTCTTCGTATCCTTCGGCTTGGGCAGCAGCCGATCGAGCTCGCCCCAGCTGACCTTGCCGCCGGTGAGTTTTCCCCGCAACCGCACCCCGCGCGCGACGATCCGATACACTTCCACGCTGCCGTTAAGTAATATCCGCATCTCGACCTGGGCCGACTTCGCGGTTAGGTCCGGTCGCGCCGGATCGCCAATGACGAGATTGCTGATGCGCTGCGTCCGGAGCCCGATACGGTCGAGATGATAGGTCGCGTGCACCCCGCGCCGCGCCAGCTCCTTGGCCATGACGTTGTTGGCGATCGGCTTGCGCGCCAGCCACAGGATGAACAGCGCGACCAGGATGACGCCGAAAATACCGGCGACGAACAGCCCGAGCGCACGCCCGACGCGTCGCCGGCGCACGAATACTGGCTCGTGCGCTATCCCTTCATCTTTACCGTCGCGCACGCTCATCCGTTCCTAAACCCCATCGGGCGTCCACCGTTCCGTGGACGACATGAACCATGGCTGGCAAGCGGCCTGTGCTTTGCGGGATTTGGTCCGCATGGCTGACGACGAGTCGGGTTCCCCGCCACGCCCGCCCGATGCCAACGGCGGCCACCGCGCACGCCTTCGCCAGCGCCTGTTCGACGGCGGCGGCAAGGCGCTGCTCGATCATGAACTCGTCGAATATCTTCTCGCGCTTGCCGTCCCTCGCCGCGACACCAAGCCGCTGGCGAAAAAACTCATCTCCCAATTCGGCGGGATCGGACCCTTGCTCGGCGCCGACGCCGGCACGCTCCGCCGCGAAGGCCTCAGCGACGGGATCATCGGCGCGCTCAAGATCGCCGAGGCTACGGCCCTGCGCCTGCTCGAGACCCGCATCGAAGGCCGCCCCCTCCTCTCGAGCTGGGAGGCGCTCGGCGACTATCTCCAGGCGGCGATGGGCCACGCCGCGATCGAGGAGGTCCGCGTCCTGTTCCTCAATGCCAAGAACATGCTGATCGCCAACGAATCGCTGTGGACCGGCTCGGTCGACGAAGCCGCGGTCCACGTCCGCGAAATCATCGCCCGCGCCATCACCCTTGGCGCCACCGCGCTGATCATCGTCCACAACCACCCGAGCGGCGACCCCGCCCCGAGCCGCCAGGATATCATCCTGACCAAGGAACTGATCGACGCCGGCCGCCACATGAAGATCGCGGTCCACGACCATGTCATCGTCGGCGCCCAGGGCCGATCGAGCATGCGCGCGATGGGACTGATTTGACCCTGAAAGCCGACGCCACGGGAGTTCCAACTATGCCCCAACCCGAGCCCCCGTCGTGCTTCGGTCAGTGTTTCGACATGCCTTTATTGAACGCCCGAGCGATCGAGGCCGACGTATAAGGCTTGGTGATGACCGCCGTCAGGCGATGCTCGATCGGATAGTCGATGCCATTGCCATATCCGGTGGCAAATACGTGATGCACCCCGAGCGATCGGAGGCGCGTCGCGATCGGCCAACTATTCTCCCGGCCAAGGTTGACGTCGAGCAGCGCAAAGCTCGGTGTTTCGAGGTCAATCAATCGAAGCGCTTCGGTGACGTTGCTCGCGATCACCACGCGCTCGGCGCCCAACCCGATCAGCACATCCTCGACATCGAGCGCAATCAGGACATTGTCTTCAACGGCGAGGACGAGACCAGACAGGCCTGACGCCGCTCCCGGGGGTGGCGCAGCAATCGGCATTGGCGGAGTCTCGTCGCCGACGACAATGTGCTGGGCCGGCAGGACGAACCGCGCGTGAAACCCCAGAGTCGCAAAATCGAGCGCCGCTTGTCCGCCGAGCTCGTGGGGGATCGATTGGCGGATGATGGTCAGACCAAACCCTTGTCGGGTTGGTTTCGCGACGATCGGCCCGCCAGCCTCGTTCCAGTCGAGCGTTACGCTCCCCTCGGCATCGAGCCGCCACGCGATGGTCACTCGTCCGTTATCGACGGCTAGGGCGCCATGTTTTGTCGCGTTGGTCATTAGCTCGTGAATGACCAGTGCCACGGCCGAAAACGCCTGGGGCTGCAAATATATCGAGGGACCGCTGGCATCGATCCGCGACACACCCTCCCCCAAAAACGCCCCGGCTTCGGTGGCGATGAGCGTTGCCAGAGAGCCCGGCCCCCAATTCTTGGCGGTGATCTGGTCGTGCGCACGGGCCAGCGCCTGGACCCTGTTGCCGAGGATTGTGGCGAAGATATCGACATCGGCGGCACTGGTGCGGCTTTGCGACACCAGGCTGCGGATCAGGCCAAGGATATTACGAACGCGGTGATTGAGTTCGGCGACGAGCAGCTCGTGCCGCTGCGTCGCAGCCCGGTTTTCGAGCTCGGTCATCCCGGTAAAATGGAGCATTGCCTCCAGGAGCGAGACCCGCAGAAGCTCCGACACC
>JBKJMA010000113.1:0-28627 GCA_046596505.1 Sphingomicrobium sp. | reverse complement strand
GTCGCGGCGACGGTCATGCTGATCGGCGCGCCGCAGGACAGCGGACCGCTGTTCGGTGGGCTGATCGCCGCCGATGGTTTCTCGGCGTTCGGCAAGCTGCTCGTCTTCCTTGCCGCCGCGGTCGCGATCATCGGCGCGCACGGCTGGTTCGGGCAGATGGTCGGCGATAATGGAGCCAATGACCTTGGCGGCGAGCATGGCGCCGAATACCCCGTCCTGATCCTGTTCTCGGCGGTTGGCATGGCGGTGATGGTCTCGGCGACCAGCCTGATCACGCTCTACGTCGGGCTCGAATTGCAGAGCCTCGCGGCCTACGTCCTCGCCTCATACCGCCGCAGCGATTCCCGCTCCGCCGAGGCCGGTCTCAAATATTTCGTGCTCGGCAGCCTCGCTTCGGGGATCCTGTTGTACGGCATCTCGCTGCTCTACGGCTTCACCGGGACGACCGATTTCAGTGGCATCGCGGCGGCCTTTACCCGCGAAGGCCCGCATTCGCTCGGCCTGCTGTTCGGGCTGGTTTTCCTCCTCGCCGGACTCGCCTTCAAGATCAGCGCGGTACCGTTCCACATGTGGACGCCCGACGTCTACGAAGGCGCGCCGACCCCGGTCACCGCCTTCTTCGCCTCGGCCCCCAAGGTCGCCGCGGTGCTGCTCGCCACTCGCGTCTGTCTCGGCGCGCTCGGCCCGGCGATCGACGCGTGGCGCCAGATCGTGATCGTCGTCGCCTTGGGCTCGATCCTGCTCGGCGCGGTTGCCGCCTATGGCCAGACCAACATCAAGCGGCTGCTTGCTTACTCGTCGATCAACAACGTCGGCTTCGCGCTGATCGGCCTCGCCGCCGGTGGCCCGCAGGGCGCAAGCTCGATCCTGTTCTACATGACGGTCTATGTCGTCATGACGCTGGGCGCCTTCCTGTGCGTGCTACGGCTGCGGGGAGAGGACGGCGAGCCGCTCGAAAGCCTCGACGCGCTGTCGGGCCTGTCGCAATCGCGGCCAGGGCTCGCCGCCGCACTCGCCTTCTTCATGTTCAGCCTCGCCGGCATTCCTCCGTTCCTCGGTTTCTGGTCGAAGTTGGCGGTGTTTATCGCCGCGGTTCATGCCGGGCTGATCTGGGTGGCGGTGATTGGCATCCTCGGGACCGTCGTCGGCGCCTATTATTACCTCAAGATCGTCAAGATCCTCTATTTCGATGCGCCCGGCGCCCCGCTCGGTCGGGTGCGCGCGCCGCTCGAAGGCGCGCTGATTGCGGTGGCAGCCGTGTTCGTATCGCCGCTCGGCTACCTGCTCATCGGCCCGATCACCCGTCTCACCGGCAACGCCGCGAGCAGCCTTTTCTGAACTGATCTGAAGAGATGGGCCGCATCCGCATTATCGAGCGCACCGGGTCGACCAACGCTGTCCTTCGCAGCGACATCGACGCAGTCGAGGGCGATTGGCTGGTCGCGCTCGCGCAGGACGCGGGCAGGGGCCGCCAGGGCCGCGAATGGCAATCGCTGGAGGGTAATTTCGCTGGCTCGACCCTCGTCCAGCTTCGCCCCGACGACCCGCCCGCGCCCACGCTGTCGCTCGCCTGCGGCCTCGCGCTGATCGAAGCAGTCGACACCGCTGCCCCCGGCGCTCAGCTCATGCTCAAATGGCCCAACGACCTGATGCTCGGCGGTGCCAAGCTCGCCGGCATCCTGTTGGAGCGATCCGGTGATCGCATCGTCGCCGGCTTCGGGGTCAACCTCGCCGTCGCTCCTCAGATCGAAGGACGCGCTACGGCGAGCCTCGACGGCGCGCTGACGCCCAAAGCGTTCGCCCCGCTGCTAGCCGCGAGCATGTCGCGGATGCTGCGGCTGTGGCGCGACACCCCGCCTGCCACGTTCGGCAGGGCGTGGCTTGAGCGGGCACATCCCTCAGGGACGTCGATCACCGTCCATACGGAGGCTGGCACAGGGGTTTCGGGGCGGTTCGATGGCATTGAAGCTGACGGGGCCCTCCGGCTGCGGCAGGATAATGGGGCGATCACCATCGTCCGGGCCGGCGACGTAACACTCGCCTAGGTCATCGGTTTCCCCCGGCTCAGGGCCTAAGCCGCCTTCCCCCACTCGCCAAGCGCGCCGCATCCCGCTAGGTGCCGGCTATGCTGCTTGCCGTCGATGCCGGAAACACTAATCTCGTCTTTGCGATGGTCGACGAGACGCGGACGATCCGCGCCCGCTGGCGCATCGCCACCGACGCTCGTCGCACCGCCGACCAGTATGCTGTGTGGCTCCATCAACTGCTCGAACTCGAAGGCTTTACCCGCGCCGACGTCGACGCGGTGATCATCGCCACCGTCGTCCCGCGCGCGCTCCACAACCTTGAAGTCCTTAGCGAGAAATATTTCCACGTCACCCCGATGATCGCCGGCAGCGCCACCGCGCCCTACGGCATTACGCTGGACGTCGACGAACCCGGCAGCGTTGGGGCCGATCGAGCCTTGAACTGCATTGCCGCGCACGAACGCTACCCGGGCGACCTCATCTTGATCGACTTCGGCACCGCGACCACGTTCGACGTGGTCGATGGCGACGGCGCCTACAAGGGCGGCATCATCGCGCCGGGGATCAACCTCAGCCTCGACGCGCTGGTTGCCGCCGCCGCCAAGCTGCCGCGCATCGCGATCGAGGCGCCGCGCACCGGCAGCGTCATCGGCACCAACACCGAAGACCAGATGCTGATCGGCGTGTACTGGGGCTATATTGCGATGATCGAGGGCTTGGTGTCACGTCTCAAGGCCGAAATCGGCCGCCCGGTCACAGTCGTCGCCACCGGCGGCCTCGCCACGCTGTTCGACCAGCACACGTCCGCGTTCGACGCGATCGAGCCCGACCTCACCATCCAGGGCCTCGCCCTCCTCGCCCAGAAAGCGCGTCCATGACCCCCGGCAAAGAACTACTCTTCCTCGCGTTGGGGGGCTCGGGCGAGATTGGCATGAACGTCAACCTCTATGGCTGCGACGGCAAATGGCTGATGCTCGACATGGGGCTGACCTTCGCCGACAGCGACACGCCCGGCGTCGACCTGATCTTGCCCGAGCTCGAATTCATCGAGAAGCGCCGCAAGGATCTAGTCGGCATTGTCCTGACGCATGGCCATGAGGATCATATCGGCGCGCTGCCGTACATGGCCGCCGACCTCAACGTCCCGCTTTACGCGACTCCGTTCACCGCCGGGCTGATCGCCGGCAAGCTCGAGGAAGAGGGGCTGTCGGGCAAGGTCAAACTGCACATCATCGAGCGCGGCGGATCCGCCCAGCTCGGTCCCTTCGGCATCCGTTATGTCCCGATGGCCCACTCGATTCCCGAGGGCAATGGCGTGCTTATCACGACGCCCTACGGCAAGGTGTTTCACACCGGCGACTGGAAGATCGACGAGACCCCGGTGCTGGGCCAGCCCGCCTCGAGCGAGGCGCTCACGCGCATCGGCGACGAAGGCATCCTCGCGCTGGTGTGCGATTCGACAAATGTCTTCCAGGACAACCCATCGGGCAGCGAGTCGAGCGTCGCCAAGGGCCTCGCCGACGAAATCGCCAAAGCCGAGGGGCGCGTGCTGGTCACCACCTTCGCGTCCAACGCCGCGCGCCTCGCCACGATTGGCCGCGTTGCCGCCGAGGCCGGTCGCACCGTCTGCGTTGCCGGGCGCAGCCTCGACCGTATCCTCAAGGTGGCCCGCGCGACCGGCTATCTGCTCGACTTTCCCGAAACCGTGCGCTTCGACGAGGCGATGCGCCTGCCGCGCGAGGACGTCGTGATCATCGCGACCGGCGGTCAGGGCGAGCCGCGCGCCGCGCTTGGCCGCATCGCCGGCGGGCAGCATGAGCTGAAGATGGGCGAGGGCGACACCGTCATTTTCTCGTCGAAGCAAATCCCGGGCAACGAGCTCGCCATCGGCCGGATCATGAACCAGCTCAGCGAGCTCGGCGTGCTAACCGTCACCGAGCGCCAGGCGCACGTCCATGTCTCGGGCCACCCCGGCCGCCCCGAGCTGGCGCAGATGTACCGCTGGATGCGACCCGAAATCCTCGTGCCCGTTCACGGCGAGCCGCGACACCTTGCCGAACAGGCGCGCTGGGGTCTCGCCAACGGCATCCCGCGGGCGATCAAGCAGGAGAATGGCGACGTCATTCGTCTCGCCCCCAACGGCCCCAAGAAGATCAGCACCGAGCGGGTCGGGCGGCTGGTGCTCGACGGCGATGTCATCCTGCCTGCCGACGGCACCACCATCAACACCCGCCGCCGCCTGTCGCGCGACGGGCTGATCACCGTCGCGCTACCGGTCGGGCAGGGGCGGCGCCTCGCCGGCGCCCCGCTGATCCGCTCGTTCGGCGTTCCGGTCGAAGCCGATGTCGATGATTTCCTCGCCGACGCGGCCGACGCCGCGACCAAGGCGTGGGAGCCCGGTAAGGATCCGGCGAAGACCCTGGAAGCGGTGCGTCTCGCGGTGCGCCGCTGCGCCACGCTGTGGACCGGCAAAAAGCCGACGATCGACGTCAGCCTGCTGGAGATCGGCGCTCGATGAGCATCCCCGCGTCGATCGCGATCTGGTTCCTGTTCTTCGTCGCGGTGGCGTTCGTGTCGCTGTCGTTCGGCGTCCGCACCGCCGAGGAAGCAGGCACCGAGCGCATTGCGGGCCAGGCCGACAGCGCCCCCCACCGGTTCGATCTAAGGCGCCACCTCCTCCGCTCCGCGCTGATCGCGACGGGCCTGTTCGCCGTGTACGACCTCAACTGGATCTACGGCTGGGTCGGAATCGAGAGTTTCGATTTCTACCACCGCTTATACGGCGACAAGGGGTAGGGGACGACGCTATCTCTGCTTGTCGACCGCCGTCGCCAGCGCAGCATACAATTTCCCCACATCAGACGACATCAGCGTCACCGCCATCATCCCCCCATCGCGTTCGGCCAGCACCCGGCGGAGCATCGCTTCGAAATCCGCGACGTAGCGGTTGACCGACCCAGCGAACTCCGCATCCGCCTGATAATGCTGTGAGATCGCCCGCGTTTCACCGCCGCCCAGCAGGCGCGCGGCGCGCCGCGTGAACACGCCGCGATTGCCCTTCAGATACGCGGCCCAGTTCTTGTCATCGACCTCGTCGGCGAGGATCTTGCCGACGTCGATCGACGCCGAGTGCATCGAATCGATCAGCAGCGCGACCCGCTTGGCAAATTCGTCGCTATCATGCTGGCGCTGGCTTTCGTGCGTCCGTTCGATATGCGCCTCCAGCGCCGACGCACTCTGGCCGATGGTCAGCATCTGCCGCGTCAGCCGCTCGGACGCTTCGCGCGCCGCTTCGACCGCGCGCACCGCGACCCGCTCGACGTCGCGCAACTGCTCGGCGACGGTCGCCTGTACCGCCGCCTCGAGCGCGGTCCGTGCCGCAGCCGACAGGTTCGCCGCACTTTCCGGGATGACCCCGGCGATCGCTTCGCGCGCGCGCTCCGCCGCATGGGCCGCGGCCTCGCGCACCTGGAGCATTGCGCCGACCAGCGCCGGGCCGGTCTCGTTGCTCAACCGTTCGGCATCGCCCGCTGCGGCGCCGATCGCCTGACCAAGCTCGGACAGGCGCCTCTCTGCCCCGCCGATGCCGGTATCGACCGCGGCGAGCAGTTCGGCCAACCGGTCATGCTGCGCCTCGACTGCGCCAACCCCGCTTGCCAGCCGCTCACTCGCCTCGACCGCCGCGTCGCGAACCGCGCCGATTGCCGGCTTGGCCACTTCGACCTGCTCGGTCAGCCGCGACGCGCTGTCCTCAGCGTCGCTGAGCGCGCCACTCAGCACGTCGCGGATATCGGCCGACAGCGCGTCGACGCCACGGCGCAGCCCATCGGTCCGGACCGCGAGTTGTTCGACCAGTTGGTCGTGTCCATCCGCCTGTTCGCCGAGCGAGGTCATTTCGCCGCGCAAGCGGCCGAGCGCGCTGAGCATCGCCGTTGCGCGATGGTCGCCGCTCTGCGCCAGCTGGAGAAACCGCTCGTCAAGACCGGCCAGTCCGACGTCAAGTTCGGCGACGAGCCGCTGCGATGCACGCTCCTGTTCGGCGATGCGCGAGCTAAGACCGTCGAGGGCGCTACCGGCGCTGGTCAGGCGGGCGCCGAGCGCTTCGGCCGAATCTTGGCCCGCGCGGCCAAGCCCGGCGGTCGACTGCGCGAGCAGCGCCGCCACCGCCGCCGCCTGCGCGTCGATCCCGCTACGGATATTGTCGAGCGCGGTCGCCGCATGGCCGAGCAGCCCGTTGATCTCAGAGCGGTGAGCCGCCGAGACTTCATCGAGCTGGACATGCGCCGCGGCGCTGGCGCTCTCTATATGAGTCAGGTGTGTAACCAGCCGGCCCGCCGCTTCGCCGACGACCGTGTCGGCTTCACGCGTGCGCTCGGTGAGTGAGCCGACGCGATCTTCGAACAGCGCCGCCTGGCGGATCGCCTCGCCGCCGGTCTCGCGCAGCCGCTCGGCCATCGACATCGCTCGCGCCTCGGCGATCGGCAGGTCGGCCATCAGCACGCCGATATCGGTTCGCGCCGCTTGCGCCGCCCGGTCGAGCGCGGCGCCATGCGCCGACAGTCGCTCCGACCCGGCATCGAGCTCGCGCGTCACTGAGCCCAGCCGCTGCGCCGCTTCCTCGCCGAGCCCCATCAGCTGGCCCGACATTGCGTGGAGCGCCTGGTGGCTCTCGCCGATCCGCGTCGCCAACACCGCCAGCAGCGCCTCGAGCGATTGTGCCTCGGCGCGCATCGTGATTACCGAGCGGGTGAATTTCTCGGCTTCCTTGCGCCGCGTCCGGCCGAACATCAGCCACGTCAGTCCCATCAGCGCGAGCGGGCCGGTGACCACCGCAATCCATTGTGCCAGCGCCGGCGAGCTCAGCGGTACGCCGCCGAGCGCGCGTCCCGCCGACCAGCCGGTGTAGCCGATCCACAGCGCCGCCAGCACTGCCAGCGCCCAGCCGAGTACCATCCGCCCGCCAGCCCCGTCATGCTCGGCGCGTGTCTCATGCCATTCAGCGGCGTCGAAGCCAGGTGCGGCTATTGCCTCGAAACCGGGTTCTGCGTCAGCGTCGGTCCGCGCTCGCCGCTCGATCACCGGGCCGAAGCCGTCCTCGACCGGAGCTTCGGAAGGGGCGGAGCGGATCGGGTTCGGTTCCATGACGTCATGTTATCATCTTTCTGCGCAATCGAAAGCGCCATTCGCAGGGCGCTGCCGGGGCGTGATCGCGGCATGACAAACAGCGCTGGAAAAGCCTCCGGCGCCTGCCTAAGGCTGTCTGCTTGGTGGCGGGGAAGAATATGGCGCTGGGTGCGCTGATCGGAGCCTATCAGGAAGATGATCGCGGCGGCCTGCGCGCGCTGCTTCCGCTCGCCGGCCGGACGCTCGTCGAATATCAGGCGCGCTGTGCCGCCGCAGCCGGCGCGGCGCCGATCGTCGTCCTTGTCGAACGGGTGCCGGTCGCATTGCAGGAAGCCTTCGAGCGCCTCCGGCAAGAGGGAGTCACCGTCGTACCCGTCAGCGATGGCAATGAGGCCGCCTCGCGGTTCGAAGCGGGCACGCTCATTCTCGAGATCGCCGACGGGATCGCGCCCGACATCGCCGACATCAATCGCCTCGCCGAGCTTGGCGAGGCCGCCATTGCCACGCTGCCCGACGACGAGGCGCACGCCGCCTATGAGCGGATCGACAGCGCCAGCCGCTGGGCCGGGATCGCTCTGATCGACGCGTCGACGCTCGGCTCGACTGCGGCCATGCTTGGCGACTGGGACCTTCAGTCGACGCTTTTGCGCCGCGCGGTCCAGTCGGGCGCCCGCCTCGTCCGGCTCGACGGGCCCGGTGGCGGGCCGCTGCTCGCCGACAGCGCCGATGCGCTCGGCGGGTTCGAGCGTCGCCTGTTGCTGGCATCACGCGGCGCCCGGCGCGACATCGCCAGCCGCGCCTTGCTCCCGGTCTTCGAAGAATTCGCTACCGAGCGGCTGATGGAGACGCGGCTCAAGCCCGATTGGCTCGTCGCGGTCGCGCTGACCCTGACGCTCGCCGCCGCGTTCGCCTTCACCCGCGGCTGGCTTTGGCCTGCGCTTGGCCTGCTGCTGATTTCCACCCCGCTCGATCTCGTCGCCGCGCGCCTTGCGACCTTGCGGCTGAAGCCGCTGCCGCGTGCCCTGTGGACCAAGCGCGCGCTGTGGCCTGCCGCGGGGCTGGCGCTGGTTGCGCTCGGCTGGTGGAGTTTCCGCCATGGCGATGGCGGCTGGGGTGCGCTGCTCGGCGCGCTGACAGCCGGCGCTTTCGGCCACGCCTTGCGCACCGAGCTCGGCAGCGAGGATGTCCCGTTCCAGCCGTGGCTGTTCGCCCGCCGCAACGCGATTGTCGTCGCCGTCCCGTTTGCCGCGTTCGGCTGGTGGAACCTGCTGCTTGGAATACTCGCGCTTTATGCGGCATCCTCATTCTTCCTGGTCCAGCACCTGCGTCATCGGATCGAACGCACCTGATCGCGCAACAATCCGGCTTCGAAACGCGATTGAGGCGGCGTTAACTTCAATCGGCTAACAGGGTCGGTGATGATGTCCGAGGAATGGCCGATAGCTGCCCCGGCAGCCGACCGTGCGGTCGAGCCCGCGCGCCCCGCGGGACGCGACCGGCTGGGCACCGTGCGCCGCGACTTCTTCCTCGACCCCGCAGCGCGCCTGTCCGAGCAGGAACGCGCACTGATGACCGCGATGCTCGACGACCTCGTCGCGACCATCGCCGACGAGATTATCGCTAGCCTGCCGCACGGCCTCGACGCAATCGGCGGCGAGGGACATGACACACTTGTCACCGCGCTGTGGCGCCGCGGCCTGCTCGATCGCCCCGATCTCGTTGCCCTGCTGCTGCGCCGCGCCGACGAGCAGCGCCTCTCCTCGACCCTCAACCTGCGCCAGGCGCCGGGCCGCGCGCCGCTCGTCCAGCGCTGGGTTGCCGACAGTGACGGCGAACTCGCTGCCTGCGCGATGGCGCTGGTGATCGCGCGGGGCCGCCGCCGCGACCGTTACGGGCAGGGACGGCTAATGTTCGACGACCTTCCCGCCGAAGAGGCGGTGGCGCTGGTCCATGCCGTCGCCGCCGGCCTGCGCGCTCCGTTGCCCGATCATCCCGCGATCGACCGAGCGCTGGCACTGGGCGCCGAATCGCTGCTCGGCCGCCACGACGAGGGCGAACGGATCGACGCCATGCTCGCCGGTCTCGTGCGGATCCTTGAACGCGTCGGGCGGCTCGACGATGCCCTTGTCGAGGACGCCGCGGCGGAAGGCGAAATCGCGATGCTCTCGGCGATTCTCGCGCGCCGCGCCGCAGTGCCCGAAGCGCTCGCCTGGGACCATCTCGTCGCCGGCGGAGAGGGGCGGTTGGTATTGCTCGCCCGTCTCGCCGGCCTTGCTCGTCCGACCGCGGCCCGGCTGGTCGCCGAGCTTGGCGCGCTGACCGGCGTGTCCGATCCCGTTGCCGACATGGCGCGGTTCGACCGGCTGGGAACGGAAGCGGTCGAGGATGCGCGTGGCGAGTGGCGCCTGCCCACCGCCTTCACCGCCGCCCGCGAGATGCTTCGCCGTGGCTAGCGCGCCCGACGATCCCGGCGTCGTATCGGGCCGGCTGGACGGCGACGGCCGGCTGGTCTCCGCCGACCCGCCGCTGGCGACGCTCCAGGCCGAAGCCGGCTCGGGGCTGGGCGCGCGCCTCGCTCTGCCGCAAATCGCCGCCGTCGCCCGGCTTGCGCGCCAGCTCGGCGTGCCCGTCGCCCGATCGGTCATCGCCGCCGGCGCGCGCGAGGATTATGACCTGTGGGTCCGCGCTACGCTCGACGGCGACGAGGTCGTGCTGGCGATCGAAGGTTGGCGCCCGCGTCCGCCCGCCGCGCCGCGGCTCGACCTCGTCCTCGCCGCCGACGATGATTCGACCGTGGCGCGCGATCCGGCGACCGGCGAATGGGCGACTGACGCCGAACTGAAATTGACCGCGCTGGCTCCTGACCTCGCCGAGCGGCTCGAGGTCGACCCGGCCGAGGCGATGGGCCAGCCGCTGACCCGCTATCTCAAGCTCGACGAGGATGACGACGGCACCCTTCCGTTGCTCGCGGGGCTTGCCGGGCGCGCCCCTTTCACAGGCCAGAAGGCCTCGGCGCGCAATGTTTCGACGATCACCCTCAACCTCTCCGGTGAAGTGCTGCGCGATGAGGCGGGCAAGTTCGCCGGGTTCGCCGGACGCGCATTGCCGCCGCACCCGGCGCTGTCGCTCGTCCCGGACCGCTCGAGTGCGCCCGCGACTGCCGGCGCATCCGTTGCGGGCGATGGCCTCAACGCCGAACTCGACCGCGCGCTGCGTACCCCGCTCGACCGGATCATCGCCGCCGCCGACAAGATCGTCGAGCGTAGCGATGGCCCGCTGCGCAGCGACTATGCCGGTTATGCGGGCGACATCGCCGCTGCCGGTCGCCACCTGATGTCGGTAATCCGCTCGATGAGCGAAGGCGTGGCGGCTCCGCACCGCGTCGACCTTTCGGCCTGTGCCGACGAGGCGATCGCGCTGGTTGCCGCCGCCGCCGAGTTGCGCGGGGTGCCGCTCACGCTCGAGCCTGCCGCCACGCCGCTGTTCGCCAAGGGCGAGGCGCGCGGTGTCGTCCAGGTGATCGTAAACATCCTCGGCAACGCGATCCGCTATTCACCGCCGGGCAGCCCGGTGACGATCAGCCTCGCTGCCGCCGCGGGCCGCGCGCGCGTCACGGTCGCTGATCGGGGGCCGGGAATAGCGGCCGCCGACCAGCAACGCATCTTCCAGCGATTCGAGCGGGTCGACGACAGCGAAGTCGACGGCACCGGCCTCGGCCTCGCCATCTCGCTTCGGCTCGCCCGGCAAATGGGGGGCGAAATCAGCCTTGATAGCGTCCCCGGCGAGGGGTCGCGTTTCACCTTGGAACTAGCGCTGGCCTAACGCGATCCTACCGGCACGTAATCGCGCTGGGTTGCACCGACATAGAGTTGGCGCGGCCGGCCGATCTTCTGCTCGGGATCCGAAATCATCTCGTTCCACTGGGCGACCCAGCCGACGGTCCGCGCCAGCGCGAACAGCGCGGTGAACATCTCGGTCGGGAAGCCGATCGCGTTGAGGATCACGCCCGAATAGAAATCGACGTTCGGGTACAGCTTCTTGTCAATGAAATAGGGGTCGTTCAACGCGATATGCTCGAGCTCCTTGGCGACATCGAGCACCGGGTCGCTGATGTTGAGCTCCCTCAGTACCTCGTCGGCGGTCGCCTTCATGACTTTCGCCCGCGGGTCGAAATTCTTGTACACGCGGTGGCCAAAGCCCATCAGCCGGAACGGGTCGTCCTTGTCCTTGGCCCGCGCGATGTACTCGGGGATTCGCTTCACGTCGCCGATCTCACGCAGCATGTTGAGCGCGGCCTCGTTCGCGCCGCCGTGCGCCGGGCCCCACAGGCAGGCGATTCCCGCCGCCATGCAGGCGAACGGATTGGCTCCAGACGATCCCGCCAGCCGCACGGTCGAGGTCGATGCATTCTGCTCGTGGTCGGCGTGGAGGATGAAAATCTTGTCCATCGCCGCTTCGATGACCGGGTTGACCTCATATTTCTCGGCAGGGACACCAAACGTCATGCGCAGGAAGTTACCGGTGTAGCTCAGGTCGTTCTGCGGATAGAGGAACGGCTGCCCGACAGAATATTTAAACGCCATCGCGACCAAGGTCGGCATCTTGGCGATCAGCCGGTGCGACGCGATCATGCGCTGCTTGGCGTCGGTGATGTCGGTCGAATCATGATAGAAGGACGACAGCGCCCCAACCACCCCGCAGAGGATCGCCATCGGGTGGGCATCGCGGCGGAAGCCTCTGTAAAAAGTCGACAATTGCTCGTGCACCATGGTGTGGCGCGAAATCGTCCAGGTGAAGTCGGCGAGTTCCTTCTCGCCCGGCAACTCACCGTGAAGCAGCAGGTAAGACACTTCCATGAAGCTCGACCGTTCGGCCAGCTGGTCGATCGGGTAGCCGCGGTGGAGCAGAATTCCCGCATCGCCATCGATATAGGTGATCGCGCTCTGGCATGACGCCGTCGAAGTGAAGCCGGGATCATAGGTGAACATCCCTGTTTCCGCATAGAATTTGCGGATGTCGACGACGTCCGGCCCGACCGTCCCGGGCAGCGTGGGATATTTCTTCTCGGTGCTGCCGGTCTTGATGGTGGTCGGCTCGGTCATTCGGTCGGCTCCAACTGGTCGTGGATGCGGGCAATGCTTTCGCCCTGCCCGAGGTGCAATAGGACGTCAAAGATTCCGGGGGACGTGGTCCGCCCGGTAAGCGCCGCGCGGAGCGGTTGGGCGAGCTTGCCAAGCTTTAGCCCGGCCGCGTCGGCAATCTCCCGCACCGCCCTTTCGATCGCTTCGAGGGTCCATTCCGGCAGCGTGGCAAAAGCTTTCTTGGCGCGCCCGAGATAATCCAGTGCATCGGGTGTCAGAAGCGCCGCCGCAGCGGGCTCCATCGCCAAAGGACGCGCTTCGAACAGGAAGCGAGCTCCCTCCGCCAACTCGTTGAGATCATGGGCCCGCGCCTTGAACTGGGGCATTGCGCGCACCAGCAGCGCCTGCTGCGCCCCGTCGATCCCCAGCTTCGGCGCGACCAGAGCCGCGAGCCGCGCGTCATCGGCCTCGCGCACATAATGTCCGTTGAGATTCTCCAGCTTCTTATAGTCCATCCGCGACGGGCTCTTGCCGACATGGTCGAGATCGAACCATTCGACTGCTTGCACCAGGCTGATGATCTCGTGATCGCCATGACCCCAGCCGAGCCGCAGCAAATAATTGGCCAACGCCTCGGGCAGGATGCCCAGCTCGTCGCGATAGGCATCGACTCCCAGCGCCCCGTGCCGTTTCGACAGCTTGGCCCCGTCAGACCCGTGGATCAGCGGGATATGGGCATAGGAAGGCTCTTGCCAACCCATCGCACGAACAATTGTCAACTGTCTGAAGGCATTGTTCAAATGATCGTCGCCGCGGACCACGTGCGTGACCCCCATGTCGTCATCGTCGACCACCACCGCCAGCATGTAGGTCGGAGACCCGTCCGACCGCAGCAGCACCATGTCGTCGAGCTCGGGATTGGCCACCGTCACTTGCCCCTGGACGAGGTCCTCGATCACCGTCTCGCCGTCGCGTGGCGCCTTGATCCGGACGACGAACGGGCGGCCATCGTCGGGCGCATCGCGCTCGCGCCACTCGCTCGTAAGACGGAACGGCCTTCGCTCGGCCTGCGCCGAGGCGCGCCGCCCGGCCAACTCCTCGGTAGTCAGGTAACAGCGATAGGCCTCGCCCTTGGCGAGCAATTGCTCGGCGACCTCGGCATGGCGCCCGGCTCGGTCATACTGGAACACCGGCGGCTCGTCCCCGCCGATCGAGAGCCAGTCGAGCCCGTCGATGATCGCGTCGATCGCCGGCTGAGTCGATCGCGCTCGGTCGGTATCCTCGATCCGAAGCAGGTATTTGCCACCATGGTGCCGCGCGAACAGCCAGTTGAACAGCGCCGTCCGCGCGCCGCCGATGTGGAGGAAGCCGGTCGGGGAGGGGGCGAACCGTGTAACTACTGGCCTTGCGCTCACGCGGCCTTTCCTTTGTTCTGATTGCGTAATGGAGTGGGCGAGCGCCCCTAGCATAGCCGGTTCGCCGCTGCCACTGGCGGCGCAGCGGATCAATGCGTTCCTCGCCGCCACTCATCACAAGATCGAGCTGTTTCTCGACGCGCAACAGGACCAGCTACCACTGTGGGGCGCGGCGGGGTTGGGTGGCGGCATCGCGCTGTGGTTCTGCTTGCAAGGGCCGGTGCAGTGGCAAGCGCTCCTATGCCTGGCCGCCGGTGCGATGCTGGCCGGTTTCCTGCTGGTCCCGGGTCGAAGCGGAACTGCGCTTGGCTGGTTCGGACTGACGATTGCCGCCGGGCTGGGGTTGGCGTGGGGTAAGGCCGAATGGGTAATCGCACCACGCCTAGAGCGCCCTGTCATCGCGCAATTCGACGCCACGTTGATGCTGGCTGAGCCGCGCGTGGCCGACGGCAAGCTTCGCCTCACACTCGCGCCGCATGACCCGAAGCTGCCGCCGCAAGTACGCGTCAATGTCGATCTGGATGCAGCGCCCCCCGGGCTCAATGACGGCGCCGAGCTTCGCCTCCGCGCGCGACTTGCCCCGCCGCCGCCGATGGCGCTTCCCGGCAGCCATGATTTCGCCCGCGATGCCTGGTTCAAGGGGCTGGGCGCGGTCGGCAAGGCGCTCGGTCCGATCACCGTCCTCCGCCCCGCCCCGCCGTCCGGCCTCGACGGACTGCGCGACCAGCTCGATCGCCACATCCAGCAGGCGTTGCCTGGTCCCGCAGGGACGATTGCCACCGCCTTCGTCAGTGGTAACCAGAACGCGATTTCGAAGGACGACGCCGATGCCATGCGCCGCTCAGGCCTCGCGCATCTGCTGTCGGTCAGTGGCCTCCACATCGCCGCCGTCGTCGCCGCGACGATGTTTCTGTCACTCCGCCTGCTGGCGCTCAGCGAGCGGCTCGCGCTGCGCTTCAACCTGGTGCTGGTCGCCGCGGCCCTCGCGGCTGCCGCCGGGATTGGTTACACTTTGCTCACCGGCGCGCAGGTGCCGACCGTGCGAAGTTGCGTCGCGGCGCTCCTTGTTCTCGCGGGCTTGGCGCTGGGACGCGAGGCGCTCAGCCTGCGGTTGGTCGCGGCGGGCGCGGTACTGGTCATGCTGATCGCGCCCGAGGCGGTGGTCGGGCCAAGCTTCCAGATGAGTTTCGCCTCGGTCGCGACGATCATCGCATTGCAATCCTCGGCACCTGTCCGAGCTTTGTTCGGACGCCGCGAAGAAGGTTTGCTGCAGCGGACCGCGCGCGGCTTCGGGTCGCTCGTGCTCACCGGCTTGGTCGTCGAGTTCGCGCTTATGCCGTTCGCACTCTATCATTTCCACCGCGCTGGCTTTTACGGTGTCATCGCCAACCTCGTCGCGATCCCGTTGACGACCTTCGTCTGCATGCCGCTCGAGGCCGCCGCGCTGGCGCTGGATGCGGTCGGGCTCGGCCATCCACTGTGGGTCGCGGCCGGCTGGTCGCTCGACCTGTTGCTATGGGTCGCACATCGTGTCGCGGGGGTGCCAGGCGCGATCGCGATGCTGCCGACAATGCCGACCGCGGCCTTCGCGGCGATGGTGCTGGGCGGAATGTGGTGTTGCCTGTGGCGGGGGAGGGTGCGCGCGTGGGGCGTGGTGCCGATCGCCGCCGGCGCGTTCGCTGCGGTACTGGTGCCCGTCCCCGACCTGCTGATCAGCGGTGACGGCCGCCACGTCGCGCTGGTTCGCGCCGGAGGGCCGCCGCTGATGCTGCGAGAGCGCGCCGGCGACTTCACGCGCCGACTGTTCGCGGAAAGTGCCGGCTTCGATGGCGACACCGGCTGGATCGAGGATGAGCCGGGTACGCGCTGTACCCCCGACGCCTGCCGCTTCACCGTGGGACGAGACGGTCGCGGCTGGCATGTCCTTGCCTTTCGCTCGGCCTACCTCGCCCCATGGTCTGACACCGTCGCGGCGTGCGCCAATGCCGACATCGTCATCGCCGACCGCCGCTTGCCCCGCGGCTGCTCGCCGCGCTGGCTCAAGCTCGACCGCCAGACTCTGGCCCGGTCAGGCGGACTGACGATCCAGCTAGGCAATCCGCCAGTGATCGCGACTGTCGCGGAGCGGGAAGGGCAGCATCCGTGGGCGCCGTGAGGAGCCGGCATGGCGCGCTTGGGCTAATCTTGCTATCAAGGGACCAGACCGCAGGAGAAGATATCGTGCCGCAATTCGTCATCGAGCGTGAAATGCCGGGCGTAGGCCAACTTGGCCCGGACGCGCTGAAGGGCGCCAGCCAAGGCAGCTGCAGTGTGTTGCGCGAACTCGGGCCAGAGATTCAGTGGGTCCACAGCTATGTCACTGACGATAAGATCTACTGCATCTATCGCGCACCGAGCGAGGATCTCATCCGCCGGCACGCCGAAACCGCTGGCTTCCCCGCCAATTCGATCGCGCAGGTCCGCGCCACGATCGATCCGACCACTGCGGAATAGTTGGGGGCAGCGCTAAGCGGTGCTCCACACCGCCAGTTCGCTGCCCGATGGGTCGATGAAGTGGAAGCGCCGCCCGCCTGGAAAGGCGAAGCTCGGCTTGGCGATTACGCCGCCGGCCTTCTCGACCGCGTCAAACGCCGCGTCGAGATCATCCACCCGGATCACCGGTAGCGGCGCCGACAGCGATTCGTCGCGCTGGCCGTTAAGGCCGACGTCGACGGTCCCGCCTTCAGTCGCGGCATAATCGGGCCCAAACTCGGTGAAGCTCCAGGCGAACGCCCTGGTGTAGAAAGCGCGGGTCAGTTCATGCGCGGTAACGCTCGGCAACTCGACATAGTCGATTCGCGCCGCGCTGCCTTGCCCGTCGCCCATCTCAATACCGCCGGATGAGGCCGGCCAGCTTACCCTGGATGCGGATCTGATCGGGGCGATAGCGCTGGGCTTCGTAGCGGCGGTTGGCGGGGTCGAGACGGATCATCTGACCCTCGCGGCGGAAAGTCTTGAGCGTCGCTTCGGCTTCATCGATCAGCGCAACGACGATCTCGCCCTCGCGCGCTGTGTCGACCCGACGGATCAGCGCGAAGTCACCGTCGAGAATGCCTTCCTCGACCATCGAGTCGCCCGACACTTCGAGCGCAAAATGTTCGCCCGGGCCGAGCAACGCGGCGGGCACCGCGAACCCCTCGGTCCCCTGCAACGCCTCGATCGGGGTGCCCGCAGCGATCCGCCCGTGGAGCGGGATCTCGATCGTGTCGTTGGCGGCGGTTCGCGGCGTGACCTGCACCGACACAGCCTTTGCCGCCACCGCGGGCTTGGCAATCTCGGGCATCCTGAGCACTTCCAGCGCCCGCGCCCGATTGGGCAGGCGACGAATAAACTGCCGCTCCTCGAGCGCCGAAATCAGCCGATGCACGCCCGACTTTGACTTCAAATCGAGCGCCTCGCGCATCTCGTCGAAACTTGGCGAAACCCCGCTTTCGCCGAGGCGCTGGTGGATGAAGCTCAGCAACTCATGCTGCTTGGACGTAAGCATTAGCCGTCTCCGCCACGTTCCTTCCAAGGAACAGAGGCAGAACGTGTAGGAAACACCCGCGCGTCCGTCAAGCGCCGATTCGCACCATGTCGACAAATGCCCGGATGAGGTCGGCGCCGCGCTCACTGGCGATGCTTTCGGGATGGAATTGGAGGCCGTGGACGGGGGCGGATCGGTGGCGCAGCGCCATCACCGTCCCGTCGTCGCTCCACGCGTTGGCGATCAGCGTTTCGGGCATTTCGCCCACCGCCAGCGAGTGATAGCGCGTCGCCGCGAACGGGGAGGGAAGACCGGCGAACAATCCGCTGCCATCGTGCCGCACCGGTAGCGCCTTGCCGTGGACCGGGGTAACGCGTTCGACCGTCCCGCCACAGGCGATGGCGATCGCCTGATGACCAAGGCACACACCAAGCAATGGGCGGCGCGCCTCGATGCAAGCGGCGGCAATCGCCACCGAAGCCCCGGCGTCCTCCGGTCGCCCGGGCCCGGGCGAAATCATGATCCCGTCGAACTCCGGCGACAATGCGTGCTCGACGGTTATCGCGTCGCTGCGCACGAACCGCACCTTAGCGCCGGCGACGCGCAGCGTATCGACCAGCATGAATGTGAAGCTGTCGACATTGTCGATCATCAGCAGTCGCGGAATGGCGACGGCGAGGGGCATGCCGGACGCGCTTACCGGATCGCCCCTATTGCGCCGCGCCGGTCGGCGAAACCAGCCGCTGACGCGTCGCCGCTATTGCTGCCTCGTTGCGCTTCACCCGGACTTCGGCCTGCACCGCGGCGAGGAATTGCTGGGCATATTCCTGCGACGCGCCCTGCTGGAACTGACCCTGGACGCGGCCGATCAGCGACGGCTGGTTCATCGCATTGCCCGGAACGATCTTGGTCGCTCGGATGATCGCGAAGGCGTTGGCCGACGGCAGCGGCACGAGACGGCTCTTGCCCTGAGACAGGCTGAATAGCATTTGCAGCGCCGGAACGACCGCGGGCGGCGCCTGTTCGAGCTGGATGCGCCGCGCACGGATCGGGCTGACCGGCGGGAGCTTGACTCCGGCGGTGGCCAGCGCCTGCGCGAACGGCGCGCCGGCGGCGATCTTGGCGGCGATCGCGGTGGCCACGCTGCGTGTCTTGAGGAGAGCCTGCTTGGTCACCCAGTCACTCGCGACGCGGGCGCGCACGACGTCGAGCGGCGCGGGTGCGGCGGGCTGATCCCTACCCAGCGCGACGAGTGCGAAACCAGCCTCGCCGGGAAGCGTCTCGACCACTGGCTTGTCGTCGTGGGTAAGCTCGAAGCCCGACTTCAGCGCCCCCGCAAGCTCGGCCGGCAGCTTGTATTGCGGATCGGCGAGCGCCTTGCCCTGCGCGGTCAGCAGCGGCGTCTCGCTGATGGCCAGCTTGTTCTTTGCGACGGCGTCGGCGAAGCTCTGACCCTCATCGATCCCGTCCTGGATGCGGTTGACGAGGTCGCCGAGCGCGGTCTTGCGCTTGTCGACGGCGAGCTTAGCCGCAATCTCGGTCCGGGCGGCGGCAAGGCTCTTGCCCGGGTCGCCTTTGACGCTCTCGACGCGGATGACGTGCCAGCCGAGGTCGGACTGGATCGGCCCGACGATCGTCCCGGCGTTGACGGCGGGCGCGAAGACGGCGGCGGCGACCTTTTCGTTGGCGAGTTCGACGAATTGGGCGCGGGTCTGCGGGCCGACCGAAACGTCCGCGGCGCTGAGCCCGGCGGGCTGGGCGGCGGCGGCGAAGTCACCCGTCCTGGCACGTGCGGCGATCGCGGCGGCGACCTTTGCGTCAGGCACGACCGCCTGGCTGATTACGCGCGTTTCCTTGGCGCCATAGGTTGCCTGGTTGGCATTGTAATAAGTGGCGATCTCCTGGTCGCTCGGGACCGTGCCCGCAACGTCGGCCGGCCCGAACCGCGCGATCCGCAAGCTGCGCTGTTCCGGCACCGTGTAGCGGGCCTTGTTGGCGGCATAGAAGGAGGCGAGGTCGGCGTCGCTCGGCTTTAGTCCGGCAGCGAAGGCCGAGATCGGCACGATCGCCATTTCGCCTTCGCGCTCCTCAAGCAGCATCGACGCATAGGGCGAGGCCATGCCGATCGACAGCCGCGCTTCAGCCGCCGCCGGGGTCAGGATCAGCCGCTGGATCAGTTGCTGGCTGATCAGGCGGCGGACTTCGCCATCGGTCATCCGCTGCTGGCCGAGGAATTGCTGATAGGCGAGGTCGGAGAATTTGCCGTCGAGCCCGCGCGTCCCCGGGATCTTGGCGATCTCCGCCCCGATCAGGCGCGGCGACAGGATGAAATCATTGTCTTTCGCGAACGCACCGAGCGCACGGCCCTCGATCAGCGATTGGACCAACGGGATATAATCGGGCGCGAGATCCTGGTAGGTCGCGGCGGGGTTCTGCTGGCGGATGCGGTTGAGCGCCTGCTCCATCGCTCGGCTGACATCCTGCTCGGTAACTTCCTCGTCACCCGCCTTGGCCAGCGTGCTGCTGCCCAGCCCGAAGTTGGAGTTGCGCGTCGAACTGATGTCACCGAGCGCGAAGCTGGCGAGGATCGCGACCAGGAACGCCACCAATATGCCGGTGCCGATCTTGGACTTGGACAGGCGGCGGAAACTGTCGAGCATGACCATTAGGCTTTCGTAACGCAGGAGGTGGGTGCTTTAGCTTGATCCGATCTTGGCGCAAGCCGCCCCACTTGCTACGCGCGACCGGGCCACAGCGAAGGGGACAATATGGCGAACCGTAAGCTCGTCGCGGGCAATTGGAAAATGCACGGCACCGCCGACAACATTGCCGAGATCGTGCGCATCGCCGCCGCCGTCCCCGCCGGAGTCGATGTCGCGCTGTGCCTGCCCGCGACGCTGATCGAGCGAGCCGCCCGCGCCGTGCCGGGCTTCGCGATCGGCGGTCAGGACGTCCACAGCGAGGCGAAGGGCGCGTTCACCGGCGACCTCGCCGCGCACCAACTCCACGACGCCGGGGCCCGCCTGGTGATCGTCGGCCATTCCGAACGCCGTGACGGGCATCGCGAGAGTGACGGGCAGGTGCGTGCCAAGGCAATCGCGGCGATGGCTGCCGGGCTCGACGTCATCCTGTGCGTCGGCGAAAGCCTCGCCGAGCGCGAAGGGGGGGGAGCGGTCGCCACCGTCTCCGCCCAGCTCGACGATTCGCTCCCGCCGGCAGCGCCCGACGCGGTCGCCTATGAGCCGATCTGGGCGATCGGCACCGGCCGCATCCCATCGCTTGAGGACATTGGTGAGATGCACGCCGCGCTGCGCGGACGATTGGTCGCGCTTTACGGCGAAGCCGGCGCGGCCGTGCGGCTGCTTTACGGCGGATCAGTCAAGCCGTCGAACGCGACCGAGATTTTCGGCGTCGCCGATGTCGATGGCGCCCTCGTCGGCGGGGCGAGCCTGACCGCCGCCGATTTCCTGCCGATCGTTGAGGCGGCGGCGGACAGCTGAGGCTACTTGCCAGCTGCCGGGCGGGGCTTCACAATCTCTTTCGCACCTTGGGGAATTCGGAATGCGTGGAATATATTGGTTCGCCGCGATGAGCGCGATGGCGTCGGTGTCGTCGGCTGCCGTGACGCAAGACGTGAGCTTCCCCAAGGGGGGGGATATCCCCACGAAATTCTCTCCGGTCCGCGACAGCTTCGGCTATGTGAAGCGCGAGGTCGAAATCCCGATGCGCGACCGAGTGACGCTGCATACCGTGATCCTGGTACCGCGCGGCGCGGTTCGAGCGCCGATGATGCTCGACCGCACCCCCTATTCGGCTGACAAGCTGATGACGCGCGGGGGCGGCGGTCCGCAAATCGAGGACGCGTTGTTCCCGTCCTACGCCGAGCTGGCTCACGGCGGCTACATCATGGTCGCGCAGGACGTTCGGGGAAAATATAAGTCAAAGGGCGACTATGTCATGAATCGGCCGCTGGTCGGCCCGCTCAACGCGACCAAGGTCGACCATTCGACCGACGCCTATGACACGATTGACTGGCTGGTGAAGCATGTCCCGGAATCGAATGGCCGGGTCGGCACGATCGGCACGAGCTACGACGGCTTCACCACGCTGATGAGCCTGGTCAATCCGCACCCCGCGCTCAAGGCGGCGGTACCGATCAACCCGATGGTCGACGTTTGGAAGGGCGACGACTGGTTCCACAATGGCGCCTTTCGCCAGGAAATGATGAGTTACGTCTATTCCCAGACTGCCAAGACCGACAGCAGCGAGGAATGGTACAGTAACCGCTACGACGATTACGCGACCTTCATGCATTATGGTTCGGCGGGTGCGTTGGCGACCGCGATGGGGATGGACCAGCTGCCCTTCTGGCGTCGCGTGTCGCAACACCCCGCCTATGATGCGTTCTGGCAGGGCCAGGCGGTCGACGTGATCCTGGCGCGTGCCCCGCTGACCGTGCCGACCTTGTTCGTCGACGCGCAGTGGGACCAGGAGGATATTTACGGTGCGCCAGCGGCCTATGCCGCGGTCAAGTCGAGCCCCAACGCGCATTTCGTGATGGGGCCATGGTATCATGGTGAGGCCAATAGCGAGGCCTCCTCGCTCGGCGTACTCGATTATGGCAGCGACACCGGCAAGGCGTTCCGCTCGACGGTGATGATCCCGTTTCTCGATGCGCACCTGAAGGACGGAGCGCCTGCGGTCGTGACCCCCGCAGTGACGGTTTACGAGACGGGTACCAACAGCTGGCACAATTACGCCGAGTGGCCGCGCGCGTGCGACGGCTGCGCGACGCCCCTGAAGCCGCTTTATCTCGCCGGCAATGCGTCGCTGTCGTTCAGCCAGCCGATCGCGGGCACGGCGTACGACGAGTATGTCTCTGATCCGGCCAAGCCGGTGACTTATCGCAATCGCCCCAATGCCGAGCCCTATGCGAAGGGCTCGACCTGGTCGAAATGGTTGGTCGACGACCAGCGCTTCGCTTCGGCGCGGCCTGATGTGCTGACCTACACCAGTGAGGTGCTTACCGCCCCGGTGCACATCGCGGGACAGCCGGTCGCGCACCTCGTCGCATCGACCAGCGGCAGCGACAGCGACTGGGTCGTCAAGCTGATCGACGTGTATCCCGACCAATATCCGCAAAAGCCCGAGATGGGCGGCTATGAGCTGGCCGTGTCGATGGACGTGCTGCGCGGCCGCTATCGCGACGATCCGGCGCGCCCGACCCCGATTCCGGCGAACCAGCCGATCGCGTACAAGCTCGTGCTCCCCAACGCGAACCATGTGTTCCTGCCGAGACACCGGATCATGGTCCAGGTCCAGTCGAGCTGGTTCCCGCTCTACGACCGGAACCCGCAAACCTATGTCCCCAACATCTTCTTCGCCAAGCCGGCCGACTATGTGAAGGCGACCCAGCGGGTGTTCCACGCAGCCGGGCAGGCAAGCTATGTCGCACTGCCGGTCGTCGGAGACTGAGCCCGAGGCGGCGGCGTGGATTGAATCCCGCGCCACCGACGGCTAGAGGCAAGCGACCATTTTCCCGAAAGCGCGCCCATGTTCACCTTCCTGCTAATCGTCCAGACGATCGTCGCCGCCAGCCTTGTCGGGACGATCCTGATGCAGCGTTCGGAAGGCGGTGGCTTGGGAGTCGGCGGGTCTTCATCGGGGTTCATGACCGCGCGCGGGGCGGGCGATTTCCTGACCCGCGCCACGGCGGTGCTCGGCGGGCTGTTCATCGTCCTGTCGATCCTGCTCGCCGCGATCGCCGGGGTGACTTCGGCGCCGAACAAGGTTGATACCTCGCTGGTCAAGCAGCAGACCGTCCCGACCGGCCCCGCTCCGGCGTTCGGCGTTCGCCCGGTCCCGCCGGCCGAAACCGGCGGCATCCCCAACCATAACCAGACCGCAGCGGGCCAGCTTCCCGCCAACGGCACCGCCCCGGCGGTACCGGTCCAGTAATTTTCCGTGAAAGCGGGGACCGAGCGTCCAAAAAACGTGCAACCCCGATTCGCGCGCTTGCCAGCACGGACGCTGCGACCCTAAGGCTATCCTCCCATGACCCGGTATATATTCGTAACCGGCGGCGTGGTCTCATCGCTCGGTAAAGGCCTGCTCGCCGCGTCGCTCGGCGCGCTCCTTCAAGCGCGTGGCTTCTCCGTCCGCATCCGCAAGTTCGATCCCTATCTCAACGTCGATCCGGGGACGATGTCGCCCTATCAGCACGGCGAAGTCTACGTCACCGACGACGGCGCCGAGACCGATCTCGACCTTGCCCATTACGAGCGCTTTACCGGCGTCGACGGCAAGCAGTCGGATAATATCACCACCGGCCGCATCTACCGCGATATCATCGTCCGCGAACGCCGCGGCGACTACCTCGGCGCAACCGTGCAGGTGGTCCCCCACGTCACCAACGCGATCAAGGAATTCGCGCTCAACGAGACAGACGGGATCGACTTCATCATCTGCGAGATCGGCGGCACCGTCGGCGACATCGAGAGCCTGCCGTTCATCGAGGCACTGCGCCAGTTGCGCAACGACCTTGGCCGCGATCGGACGGTCGCGGTCCACACCACGCTCGTTCCGTGGATCGCGGCGGCGGGGGAGCTGAAGACGAAGCCGACCCAGCATTCGGTGCGCGAGCTGACCAGCCTCGGCATTCAGCCCGACGTGCTGCTATGCCGCTGCGACCGGCCCTTGCCGCAAAGCGACCGCGAGAAGATCGCGCTGTTCTGCAACGTCCCCGTCTCGGCAGTGATCCCGGCGCTCGACGCGCGCTCGATCTACGATGTTCCGCTGCGCTATCATGAAGAGGGTCTCGACGACGCCGTGCTCAGCGTGTTCGGGATCGACGCGCCGCAGCCCGACGTCAGCCGCTGGACCGATATCATGGACCGCCTCGACAATCATGAAGGCGAAGTCACCATCGGCGTCGTCGGCAAATATGTCGGGCTGCCCGATGCCTATAAATCGCTGCGGGAGGCGCTGGTCCACGGCGGCCTCGCCAACCGGACGAAGGTCAACATCCGCTGGCTCGACGCGGTGCTGTTCGAGGGCGATTCGCCTGACCTCGCAGCGGAATTGGAACCGCTCCACGGCATCCTCGTCCCCGGCGGCTTCGGCGAGCGCGGCAGCGAGGGTAAGATCGCCTCGGTCAAATTCGCCCGCGAGCGCGGCGTGCCGTTCTTCCGCATCTGCCTCGGCATGCAGATGGCGTGCATCGAAGGCGCGCGAAATACCGCCGGCCTTTCCAACGCCTCGACCACCGAGTTCGGCGAAACGTCTGAGCCGGTCGTTGGCCTGATCACCGAATGGATGAGCGAAAGCGGCCTCCAGCAGCGCGCGGCGGGGGGCGACCTTGGCGGCACGATGCGGCTCGGCGCCTATCCTGCTGTGCTCGACGGCAATAGCCACGTCGCCGCGTTGTACGGCACGACCCAGATCGAAGAGCGCCACCGCCACCGCTACGAGGTCAACGCCCATTACCGTGACGCGCTCGAGAAAGGCGGGCTTATTTTCTCCGGCCTGTCACCCGACGGAATGCTTCCCGAAATCGTCGAACGGCCCGATCACCCGTGGTTCATCGGCGTCCAGTTCCACCCCGAGCTCAAAAGCCGCCCGTTCAACCCGCACCCGCTATTCGCCGGTTTCATCGGCGCGGCGCTTAAGCAGTCGAGGCTGGTCTAAAGCTTGCGGGGCAGGGGCCGCGACCCTATCTCGATCGGGTGCGCTTGCTGATCGCCCTCCTGAGCGACCACCCTGCAGCGTCATGCTCGGCTCGGCCAGGGACGCACATGCCTTCGCGAAAGAAGGCAGGCGCGGGTGAAACCCGGAATGACGAACTCCCCCCATCCGATCGCTCGGAGAGCAAGAATGATTTCCCGTATTGCCCTGATCGCCGCGTTTTTCGCGCTGCCCATTGCCCCCGCCACCGGCCAGTCGATGGCGGGGATGCCCGGCATGACCATGCCGATGCCCGCCAAGAAAGCCCCGGCAAAGAAGCCGGCCCGCGTGGCCCGCCCTCACACCACCGACGTCATCCGGGACCTTGCGACTTCGCCCAAGACGGCGGCCAATCCAGCGGTCCCGCAATCCATGCCGGGGATGGGCATGACGACACCACCGGCCACCGCGAGCGATCCCGGCATGCCCGGGATGAACATGCCCGCGACGGCCAGCCCCGCGGGCGCGATGGACCCGAACATGCCCGGCATGGCACACGGCGGGCATGACGCCATGACCGGCGCGCTCGGCCGCTACCCGATGGAGCGCGAGGCTTCGGGCACCGCGTGGCAGCCCGACGCCACCACCCATCAGGGCCTGATGAAGCAGGCCGGTGATTGGAGCTTGATGGCCCACGCGACGCTCAACCTCGTTGGCGACACCCAAGGCGGCCCGCGCGGGGCTGACAAGGCGTTTGTCTCGGGAATGCTTATGGGCATGGCGCAACGCCCGATCGGTAAGGGCACGCTGCAGTTCAAGGCGATGCTCAGCCCCGACCCGCTGATGGGCAAGGCCGGCTATCCGCTCCTGCTCGCGTCGGGCGAGACCGCCGACGGCGACACCCGCCTCGTCGACCGCCAGCACCCTCACGACCTCGTCATGGAATTGTCGGCCAGCGTCTCGCAGCCGATCGGCAAGAACGGCTCGGTATTTCTGTACGGGGCCCTGCCGGGCGAGCCCGCGTTCGGCCCGCCCGCCTTCATGCACCGCGAGGCGATCCTCGATTCGCCCGAAGCGCCGATTACGCATCACTGGCTCGATTCGACCCACATCAGTTTCGGAGTGCTGACCGGCGGGCTGGTTCTCGGTAACGCCAAGCTCGAAGTGTCGCGCTTCAACGGCCGCGAGCCTGACCAGTATCGCTACAATATCGAAACCGGTGCGCTCGATTCGACTGCGGTGCGCGTCTCGTGGAATCCGATCCGTACCCTCGCGCTTCAAGGCAGCTACGGCTACTTCAAGGATCCCGAGCAACTCGAACCCGGGGTGAACCAGAAGCGCCTCTCGGCCAGTATCCTGTATGCGGACGAGATTGCTCCCGGCTTTAAACTGGCCACCACCCTCGCCTGGGGGCGCAAGACGATCGAGGGACGCAGCGACGACGCCTATGCCGCCGAAGCCTCAGTCAAGCACAAGGGCTGGACTGTCTTCGGGCGCGGCGAAGTTACCCAGAACAGCGAGCTCATCGCGACCCTCGAGCACGGCCCGGCCTACACCGTCGGCAAGGCCTCGCTCGGGCTGGTCCGCGACGTCCGCCTCGCCGAACACCTGAGCGTCGGCATCGGCGGACTGGTCTCGGTCAACTTCGTCCCCGGCCCGCTCGCCCCGCTCTATGGTGGACATAATCCCAAAGGCGCGATGGGTTTCCTTCGCTTCCGGCTCGACTAGACGGACCCCGGCGCGGCTTCGCGGGTTTCTTCTTGGCAACTCAAGGAGAAGCCCGTGAGCCTGACCGCCATCGCCCTCAACGCCACCCTCAAGCGCAGCCGGGGCAAGCACAGCGGCGCCGAGCCGAGCTCGACCGATCGGATGATCGGCCTGATCGGCGACGCGCTTGAGAAAGCGGGGGTCGAGTTAACCGAGACGATCCGGCTTGCCGATCACGACATCAAGCCCGGCGTGACTTCCGACGAAGGAGAGGGCGACGCCTGGCCCGCGATCCGCGCCAAGATCGTCGCCGCGAACATCCTCATCCTCGGCACGCCGATCTGGATGGGGCAGCCGTCGAGCATCGCCAAACGGGTGTGCGAGCGGATGGACGCTTTCCTCTCCGAAACCGACGATCAGGGCCGCACTCCCGCTTACGGCAAGGTCGCGCTGGTCGGGATCGTCGGCAATGAAGACGGTGCCCACCACACTGCAGCCGAGCTGTTCCAGGCGCTCAACGACGTCGGCTGGACGGTGCCTGCAGCGGCTGCCAGCTACTGGGTCGGAGAAGCGATGAACAAGAAGGATTTCAAGGACCTGCCCGAGATTCCCAAGGTCATCGCTCAGACGATCGCAATGGCCGCCGCCAACGCCGCCCACCTCGCCCGCGCACTCGCCACCGCAAATTATCCCGGCCAGCCGCAATAGCCTTACACTGAACCAAGGGAACGCAAATCAGACCGAATGGTTACGCTCACGAACCAAGTCAGAAGGGAACCTCCCATGCTCGCAACCATCGCCATCATCCTGATCGTCCTGTGGCTGCTCGGCGCGTTTGCCTTCCACATCGCCGGCGGCCTCATCCACATCCTGCTGGTTATCGGCATCATCGTGCTGGTCCTGCACTTCATCCGCGGTCGTCGCGTCGTCTGAGCGAGCGATGTTCGACTGACCCGAACCCGAACTGTCATGCCGGGCCTGAGTCTAGCCGAAGGACCCGGGTGACGATGTTTGTGTCCCCGATTGCGGTGAACCGTGTGCGCCCCTACATCGCGGCCCTATGATCAACACCGTCTCGACCCGCTTGCTCGTCCTCGGCTCCGGCCCCGCCGGGCTGACCGCCGCCATCTACGCTGCGCGCGCCGGCATGAGCCCCGTCGTCGTTCAGGGCATCCAGCCCGGCGGCCAACTGACCACCACCACCGACGTCGAAAATTACCCCGGCTTCCGCGACGTCATCCAAGGGCCGTGGCTGATGGAGGAAATGCAAGCGCAGGCTGAGCATGTCGGCACGCGCGTTATGTGGGACCATATCAGCGAGGTCGACCTGACCCGCCGCCCGTTCCGGCTAAGCGGCGACGGCGGCACCGTCTACAGCTGCGATACGCTCGTCATCGCCACCGGGGCGCAGGCGCGATGGCTCGGCCTCCCGTCCGAAGAACGGATGAAGGGCAAGGGCGCCTCGGCCTGCGCAACCTGCGACGGATACTTTTATCGCGGCAAGAAGGTCGCCGTCATCGGCGGCGGCAATACCGCGGTCGAGGAAGCACTTTACCTCACCAACCACAGTCACGACGTCACCCTGATCCACCGCCGCGATAACTTTCGCGCGGAGAAGATCCTTCAGGACCGGCTGTTCGCCAACCCCGCAATCAAGGTCGTCTGGCACAGCGAAGTCGCCGAGTTCGTTGCCGGCGGCACTCCCGAGGCGCTGGTCGGGCTCGACCTGCGCGATGTCCGCACCGGCGAGATCAGCCGGATTGATGTCGAGGGCGCGTTCGTTGCAATCGGCCATGACCCCGCGACCGAGCTGTTCAAGGGCAAGCTCAAACTCGATAGCGACGGCTATATTGCGGTCGAGACCGGATCGACCCGCACCAGCGTCGATGGCGTGTTCGCGTGCGGCGACGTGATGGACAAGCTTTACCGCCAGGCGGTCACCGCTGCCGGCACTGGTTGCATGGCCGCGCTCGACGCCGAACGCTATCTGGCGGCGCAAGAGTATGAGGCGCTGCAAGCGGCGGAGGATAGCCTGACCATTTACTCCGCCGCTTGCAGCGCCTCATACTCTTGCGCCGCCAGATAGCGTTCGGCGTCGAGCGCGGC